>NZ_JBHNYX010000017.1:0-94807 GCF_054960505.1 Alteromonas sp. G4i13
ACTAAAGCGACAAAATAGACTCCCAATCTTGCTTTTCTAAGTTGTGCTCGGCTTACCTCAATAGTCATAAAAACGTCTCATTCAGTCCGTGTTTTATCATATTGTTTATGGAACAATACTTACTCGCTATTTATTTTTCGCCCACAAATTCTGATGCTTTTTAAAACCGAAGAAGTCATAGGGTTCCCAGAAACTCGGTACTAAATCGTCAAGTGCGTCCGGAGTAAAGTTGCTCGACAATTGACTCATAATTTCACTTAGTCTGTCTTTCCCTACGCGCATGAGTTTCTTGCGGTTAGCTGGGAAATAAAGGTTTCTTCCTTTGGGAATGATTTCTTGCGTACCGCTGGTAATGTACTTCTGATTTCTTGTTACCACTTTACATAAAGGCTCAGCTGGATTTGCAGGGTTAAGGCCAATCACTATTGCACATTCGTACTGGTCCTTTTCATGACCTTTCTCATTCATCGGTATGTAGGTAATGCCGAACCCTTGTGGGAAATACCCCACAAGCTCAACAAAATCCTGAGCTAACTGCTTATTTAAGCCGCCTTTTTTCGCTAATTGTTCAATGAGCATGTAGCCTTTAGGCAAGCTCATACGTGAGTAGTCAGACTTAGTTGAAAGCACAATTGAAACATAAATTTGAGGGATCTTTACAATTTCTCCCAGCCCCGTTTTCGATACAAATGCATCTTTTACCAGCTGCTGCAAAAATTCATTGGCTTCTTTGTGAGTTTGAACAAAGCGATCTCTTTCTTCTTTGTTGTTTCCTACATACTTAGGTAGGCCTAACCCCTCAGACAAGTACTTTAAAGTGAAGTGATAGTTTAGCTTCAGAAGATCCTTTCGCTGCGACTCTTCCAGCAAACGAAATTCGTCTAGATCGCCATTTTCCCCTTTCAAGATGGTAAGTGCGGCAGGGCTTTGCAGGCCAATATCTTGAAGTAACGCTGCGGTAATTAGCGGTCGTCCAAGCTCAGTTTTCCATTTATCGCGCCAATAGCGGTTCCCACGAAACCGGGATGCAGCTTCGCGATACTTCGAGAGATATTTGTGAGCAATCGTGTCGTGCTCTAACAGTCTATCGACTAAGCGCAGTGTAAGCACCGCTTTGTAGAGCGGTTTGAAGCGCATGTGCACACGTGCAAAGTTGCCCTCTGGTCCTCGTGTGAGCAGCATAAGTGTACCAAGTAACTTAGCGCTGAGCTGTTGTGTTTCTTGCCAGTTATCGCCCTCACAAAGCTCAATAATTTTGGTGCTTACAGCGTCAAGCCGCTCTATCCTTGCCAGACGCTCTTCTTCAAGCTTTTCAGTGCTGTTTGTTATTTGCTTGGTCAGTTGCTCTGCAAGCACCTCTTTGTTTTTATTTCCCTCAATTTTCTTAAGCTGAGCTTTTAAGTCTTCAATGTGCTGCTCAAGAGAGGGGGTAAGCGAAAAATAGTGACTCGCATCCTCGAACACCGAACCGTAGCCCGTTTCTTGAGGATAAATCATATTGATTAGTTGTTTTACTTGCTGCGTGTAAATGCTGTCGGGGTTTTGGCTTTGTGCGCTCACCGTTTTCCTTTCAAAAGATGCTGCGAATTGCCATTACTTTGCTATTGGCAATTCAAGACAGGTCAAGCGACGCACACGCTATCTTACTTCGTGCCCAAGCTCTACTGCCTCACGTTTTTTCAATTGGCCTAAATGATACCGTAAATTTTCGCTAATTTTGGTATTTCTTTTAATAACATGAAGTTGCGGCCATGATGCCCGTTCGCCACTGACGATCAACTGATTGATGCTTTCGCGCGTCGGATTAGACAACACCTGCGATAAATTTCTAATTTGGCGCTTGGGTAAAATATTGATGTTACCTACGTATTGCTGATCAATGATAGAACGAACTTTATGAATAGCCAATTTGGCACTTTTATTACCGGTTAACCTTTCAATGATATCAATGGCGAAAATACTGTTAGTTTTCGCTAGTTGGCCAAGATGGCGCGCAGACATGTCCCACAGCGAGTTGGGGTCAATGCGGTTTGCGGAAATGAATGGCACTGCCAACGGGTTTGTTTGGCTCACGATACTGTGATTTACGCCATATAGCCTCGCTAAGCGCTCGAAGGGAAGGTCGGCCATTAATGAGCCATCGGCAAAACGACGGTTAGGAATATAAGGCACAATCTCGCCCGAAGGCGTTTTCGCTCTTAACTGTACAGGGCTAAAAATGATGGGAACTGCACAGGATGCACGTACCGCTTGAGTAATAATTGCATTCGGTGAGGTTTTAGCATTTAACAAGCGCGAATGTTGATGGAGGTCGGCAGGGGATACCGTCACAGTAATGTGTCGACCTGTTTTCTTAAAGGCTTCCTCAAAAGTGGTAAGGTCGAAAAGTTCAATCAGCGCATTTTCGAGCACGGAACTATCAAATAGCCCTTTCTTTCCAAGACCGGCAAAGCTTCGCCAGTGTTTAAAAGTCTCGTAAATAAAGTCGGCGCTGAGTGCTTCTAATAATTGGTCGTGAGTTCGTGTACCCAACATGGCTGCGATGATAGAACCAGCGCTAGAGCCAGACACTACGGTAGGTAACAAATTCTTTTCGTTTAATGACTTAACCACGCCAGCATGGAAAAAGCCTAAGCCTGCGCCACCTGAAAGCATAAGGCAGCTGCGCCCGAAGGCGTGTGCAGTCTCTTCAAAAAATGACAGTTTCTCGTAAAAGTCTACGTCTTGTTCATCGGCGTGATAAATTTGCTCTAGCGCCAATATCACTTCGTCAATAAACTGTTCAATAAGATATTTAGTGCCTATTTTACACTGGGTAAGTAATACGGGGTTGGCAATATTGCCTAAATTGCCGTGTAGCCCCTCGTGCAGAATCGACATAAGCGCATGTAAATCGCCTTTGCCTCTGGCAAGCTGTAGGCGCTGAACCCGTTTGCGAATTAGTTTGTAGTCGTAATCATCGCTAGCGTCTTCGGCTTTCCATTCCTCTGCACCAGACAATGCATCGTGCGCTAAGCACGCGGCCTCATATTCATCATAATTGCCTGCATGCTCGATTTCATGTTCAAGCTTTTTTAACCGCAAGTCGAATACTGCCATGACGAGTACCTATTTTTGATTGATGAGGGCTGTACCTTCTACTCATTGGAAAAAGTACACTGACCCAAAAAACACCAGCAAAACGATAGTTTTCACTTAGAACGCAGCTCTCAAAAATTACAGGTCTTTAAATGTCCATATAACGAAGACTCAAAGCAAGGGTTTGAGAACAGCGGTTCATACACTATTTTGAGTGTATGGCGTAAATTTAGAATTCACTACCTAATCGTTTGTTGTTGAGAAAACTGATGCACATTAGGTGAATCACACAAGGTCAAACGTTCTAACTTTTAGACTTTCATTTAGCTGTTTTCAATCAACAATTAGCAGTAATTTCACTTTTTACATTGACCATTTCATAAGCACTCAGTAGCCTGAGAGAGAAAATAACAAATTGGACCACATGTTCGTAGTATGGAATGGAACTTTGAAACGCTAAGTCTGCTATCAATTCCTTTAATTAGCGCTATTGTTGGATGGCTAACCAACTATCTGGCGGTAAAAATGATGTTTTACCCCATTGAGTTTGTTGGTATTAAGCCTTTCTTAGGGTGGCAGGGACTCATTCCTGCGAAGCGCCGCCAAATGGCCGAGATTGAGGTTGAGCTAGTGCTAGGCAAACTGCTTAGTGTTGAAGAGTTAGCACAGCGTTTAGACGCAGACGAGCTCACTAAAGCAATTGAGCGGCGTTTAAGTCAAGTTATTCGCAAAGTCGTTAACGATGTAATGGCAGAATCTGCGCCTCAACTTTGGGCTGCGTTGCCTGTACAGGGCAAAAATTTAGTCTATCAACGCATCGAAAACGACATTCCTAATGTGGTTCATAAAATGGTGGACGACTTTCAGCACAATGTCTCAGAAATTTTAGATATTAAAGAGCTGGTGGTAGAGCAGCTGGTGAATGCGCCCGAGCTCGTTAATGAAATTTTCTTAACGGCAGGCAGCAAAGAGTTTCCGTTTATTGTGCGTTCCGGCTTCTATTTTGGCTTTTTGTTTGGTTTGCCCACCATGCTACTTTGGTATTTCTACCAAGCATGGTGGATTCTACCGTTAGGTGGACTGCTTGTGGGTTATGCCACTAATTGGATTGCTATCAAAATCATATTCGAACCCAAACGCCCAAGAAAACTGGGGCCTATTACTATTCAAGGTATGTTTTTAAAGCGCCAAAAAGAAGTGTCCGAAGTCTATTCAAACATTATTGAAGAAAAGCTTATAACGCCTAAAAACATCACCCATGTAATCTTGCATGGTTCAGGCTCAGCCCAGCTTTTAGAACTCATTGAGCTTCATGTCAACGACGCTATTGAACGCTATGTTGCTATAGCGCAACCGTATTTTGCGTTGGGTGTGGGGTCAGAAAATTACCATAAAATGAAGGCACTAGCGGTGCGTCAGATATTTGATAATTCTGATAAGTATCTGCTTTATGCGTTTGATTACGCTAATAATGCTATGCAGATTGGGCACGATTTAAGTGAGCGCATGCAGGCGTTAAGTGTTGAAGAATTTGAAGGCGTTTTGCGCCCAGCTTATCAACAGGATGAGTGGAAGCTCATCGTAACCGGCGCTATTCTAGGTATGGTAGCTGGTATTGCTCAACTCTATCTGGTGTTTATGTAGCGTGTTTCACGAATAAAAAAATTAACGCACTGGGTTGGCAAAGGATTGAACTAAATTATGAAAACCGCGCAGAAAATACTACTCACCGCGCTAACCTTATTTAATGAGCACGGCGAAAACACCGTTACCAGTGTTGATATCGCCATTGAGCTGGATATTAGTCCGGGGAATCTCTACTACCACTTTAAAGGCAAGGACAGCCTGGTTAACGCGTTGATGAAAATGCATGAACAGCAGATGCAGAAGATACTAAGCCGAGAAAAGCTTGATACACTTCATCCTGAAGAAATTATGTATTACCTCTACTTGCTTATAGACAGTATTCATGTGTTTCGCTTTTTCTACCGTAGCCCGGCTGACTTAGCAGAAAAATATCCTAGTATCGTGCGTCCTAGACAGCACATATTGTCTAGCTTAAATAAGCAATTAGCGTTTCTTTTTGAGTCACTATCGAAACGCGACATTCTTATTGCCTCAAGGGCAGACAGGGCACTTATGGTGGATTTAATGTCCTTAATCATCACACAGTCTTGTCAATTTGATGAATTAAACAGCCATATGGATAGTACGCTGCAGCGCTATCATGCCTTGTCGCTAATGATGGTAAGCGTATTGCCAAGATTGGCGCTATCCGATGAACAAAAACAGCAGTTAGAACAGATGCTCGACTCTCATGACTTTATGAGAGATGCCTCAACCCCGTCACCCCTCGACTTCGCGTAAAGGAATAGTAATGGCAAAAACGCTCAGTTTCTTAGATAAGTCATTTTGGATAACCGAATCAGACGAGAATCCAAAACACGTAGCTTGCTTGCAGCTACTTGCCATACCTAAAGGGGCAAAAGGTACCGAATATGTCCCGCAATTATTCCAAGAAATAAGAAGCTTTGCCCGTGCTACTTCTCCCTTCAACTGTGCGGTAAAAACGGTATTGGGGTACCCGGTGAGGTTTGCGCCGGTAAAAAAGCTCAACATGGATTATCACGTTCAAATTCATCGTGTGGCTGATGTTACAAACCGCGAAGCACTCGATGCGTTTGTAGCAAGATTACATGCTTCGCGGTTAGATCCCGACAAGCCCCTTTGGCAATACCATTTCATCTTTGATGACAACAGCGAGACGTTTGCTATTTATGCGCGGGTTCATCATATGTATGGCGATGGGGCAACCTTAGTGCGCTGGTTCCAAGCGGGATATGTATCAAACTCACATGAGACTAAGTTCACACCAGTATGGGCAGTAAAACGACTGCGCCATAAGCGCAGAGAGCCTGTGAGCTTTTATAAGCGCTTAGTGGGAGTGGGTTACGCGCTTAAAACCGCGCTCGATTTGCTAATTATCTTTATTCGTATATTCATGAAAGTGCTGCGAGTGAACCCACACTATATGCCTATTCCTTTCACTGGTACGAAAACAGTGCTGACTGGACAAGTGAAAGCGGGAAGGGCTGTGGCTACCATGGACTTAGACTTTAAGCGTGTGAAAGCCCTGGCAAGGCGAACGCGCTCTACGGCAAACGAGGTGTTGCTATGTGCCTTCGATATTGGCGTACATAAACTGCTGCAAGACCACGGGCAAGTATTTAAAAAAGCCTTGTTCACCAATATGCCAATCAATTTGCGTAAACCCGGCGAGAAAACCACGGGCAATAAGATAGCTATTGTGCCGGTGCAGCTTGCTCACGGCGAAACCGATCCTTATTTACGTTTGCGCCAAATTGTAGTGAATCACCGCATTGTAAAACATGCAGCGCAGCACGCGCGGCCCGCAGCATTTAGCGGCTATACTATTGTTATTCAATCGCTTGCACTGGTCTTTGAGTGGTTAAGGCTATCTAGCGTAGTCAAACCCATTGCCAACATCTTAATCTCCAATGTACCTGGGCCAAAAGACACGCGGTATCTAAAAGATGCAGAGCTTCTGGCTTGTTACCCCATTTCTACCATGACGCCTGGTGGCGGGGTAAATATTACGCTTATGACATATGCAGGCACGGCAAATGTGGGATTAGTGTGCTGCAATAAGAATATTGAATCGCTACAGCCGTTAGCGCGCTACGTCAAAGAGGCGTTCGATATGCTAGAAGCAAGTGTGGACGATCCCAGGTTAAACATCGACGATATTGGTGAACAGGTGGATACCGTCCCTGTTTCTATTGTGTCAGATCACTAGCGTGCATTGCTTCAAACAGTAAGCGTTGTCATTCAATGAGGTAAAAGCGCAGTACGTCGTCTTCTACACGCACGTTTTGGCCAGCTTTTGAGAACAGAACCTCGCGCCAATGGTCGTTACGCATGGTATGGCTTAAGTCTTCCTGCTTAATTTGCTTTTTAATGGCGTTGTTAATGAGAGGGATGTGGTAGTCCAACACTGCTTGTTTCGAGCCAGATAAATAGACCTTTAGATAGTCTGCAGCCATATCGGATGTGCCGGCGCTAAACAGTGATAACGCTGATTTTAAAGAGCCACCAAGCAAAGAATTAACGCTTTTGGGGAAGAGTCGCGACATCAGAAATTGCGTGTCTTTAATCAACGCGTAATCATCGTTAACTAAGGTGACGCTGTCAGTGGCGACGCCTGTCAAATAGAGTGTACTCATATTTTTGTCGTAATAGGGTGAAGCTGACACGGTAAATACAACATGAGCGCGATAAATAGTCGTGGTGGCAACCACAATATTAAGCGCAGCGAGGCACTGCAGACCAATACGGTTGCTTTCACTATCTAGCGTGATGTTTCCTTCAAGCACGGTAACCGTGCCAGTTCCCATGGGGATATCGAAAGTGAATGAGTAAGGAAAGCTGCCTTTTACGAGGTCATGAAGCTCTGATTTCGTGAAGTCGTCGTGCGTCAGCTTGCCCCATTTCACAAGCCATTGTGCAAGGTAGACTTTACATTTGTCTTTAAACGATAGGTTTTTGGTCAACGTTCATTCTTAGCCTAAATCTACTAGGCGGTGGCTTGTTGTTAGTTTTTTCAGAGTAGGGGCTACTTCGATATAGCACTTAAGTTATCAGGATTATTAGATTTTTTAAATCTTACAATTTAAGTCTTTTCTTGGCGAAGTGTTGTTTGGTAATCTGGTCGTACCACAACGTTTTTTTAACATTTAATAGTCTTGCCCTCAAGGAGTTGGCGAAATGAGCGAAGTACTGAGCAAATACGATTACATTATTGTAGGCGGCGGTTCTGCGGGCGCGGTGCTTGCCACTCGTTTATCAGAAAACCCCGCGTTAGATGTTTTGCTATTAGAGGCTGGCTCAAAGGACACTAATCCGCTTATTCATATCCCATTTGGGTTGTCTTTACTCAGTAGGTTTGAGGGGATTGGCTGGGGTTATCACACAGCACCCCAAAAAGAGATGTATGACAGAGAACTGTTCTGGCCCCGCGGTAAAACCTTGGGCGGCAGCAGTTCGGTTAATGCGATGTGTTATATTCGCGGGCAAAAAGAAGACTACGACCGCTGGGCTAATGAAGAAGGAGCTGAAGGTTGGTCGTTTGATGATGTACTGCCTTATTTCAAACGCTCTGAGAACTTTGAAGAAGGTGCTGATGAATACCACGGCACAGGCGGCCCACTCAATGTTAGCAAGCTTAGGCATACCAGCGTGCTGTCAGACGCATTTGTGAACTCAGCGTCGATTGCAGGCTATCAACAGCTCGACGACTTTAACCGAGACGACAGGGAAGGGTTAGGGTATTACCATGTTACGCAGGCCAACGGGCAGCGCTGTTCAACGGCGAAGGGATATTTAACGCAGGCCAAGCATCGCAACAATTTAACTGTACTTACAAGAGTCGCAGCCGAAAAAGTGCTGTTAAAAGAGGGGCGTGCAATTGGCGTTCAGGTACGTGAAAAAGGCGTAGTAAATCGCTATTTTGCTAAAAGCGAAGTTATCCTGTGTGGCGGCGCGATTAATTCACCACAACTTCTCATGCTTTCAGGTATAGGCCCCAGAGCAGAGCTAGAAGAAAAGGGGATTTTTGTTCAGCAAGATTTGCCTGGTGTGGGTCAAAACTTACAAGACCATCTTGATGCAATTGTACAATATACTTGTAAAGCGAGAGAGGGCTATGCCGTGGCGTTAGGGGCCTTGCCTTCCTACGTAAAAGCCACCGCAGACTATGCGTTTAGGCGCAAAGGTATTTTCTCGTCCAACATTGCCGAAGCAGGTGGCTTTGTTAGCTCAAGCTTAGCGACACAAGGTCCAGACATCCAGTTTCACTTTCTACCGGCAATTTTAAACGACCATGGAAGACAGTTAGCTTTTGGTTACGGTTATGGCCTTCACGTATGCTGTCTATACCCCAAAAGCCGCGGCACTATTTCGCTTCAAAGCAACCATCCTGCTGATCAAGCCCTTATTGACCCCAATTATTTGACTGCAGAGGAAGATCAGCAAGTCATGATTGAAGGTGTGCGCATTGCCCGTAAGCTGCTATCTGCACCAGACTTCGACAAGTTCCAAGGCAGTGAACTATATCCTGGGGTAGAAGCACAAACAGATGAAGAAATTTTAGAGTTTTTACGTGAGCGTGCTGAAACCATCTATCACCCAATTGGTACCTGTAAAATGGGCAGTAATGACGATGAGATGGCAGTGGTTGATACCCAATTGCGGGTAAGAGGTATAGCAGGTCTTAGAGTGGTAGATGCTTCTGTGATGCCCAGCCTAATTGGCGGCAATACCAATGCGCCCACCGTCATGATTGCTGAACGTGCTGCTGAGTTTATTAAAGCGACGCACGAAGGCCAGCCAGTATCTATGGCTAAAGCGGAATCGGCGTAACTAAAAAAGTGCTACGAGCGAGTCTTCGTCTCGCTCTGGCAATTCATCCGTTATAAGCATCCATTTGCTTTTGCATAAACAAATCTGCTGCACAATCACACATTTCCTCGATATGACTGCTGTCAGCGTAGATACCATCAATGAGCAATCGTGCAATCCCGTGTAACGTGCCCCAGGTAACCTGTGCGAGTCTCAGCGCATCCTGATTATTTGGGAGAAGCCCTTTATCTTGCCAATAGCGCGTCATCGTCACCTGAAACTGAAAGCAGGGAAATGCAACCTCTTTCAGATCGTTGGTCGCCGCTTGGTTTTGCCAAATAGTGCGACCAAACATCAATTCGTACATCTCTGGGTTGTCGGCAGCGTAGCCAATGTATTCGTGCACAAATTCGCGGAAACGTGCCTGCGGTGTTTTGTCTTCTTGTTCGAAGATTCGTTTAGCTGCGGTATGCCAATCGCTAAAGCCTTTGGCTGCAATAGCGCTTAAAAGCGCACTCTTGTCTTTAAAATGGTGATAGGGCGCAGTACGTGACACTCCGGCATCTTCTGCCAGCTTTCTGAGAGATAAACTATCAACGCCGTATTCAGACAGACGCGCCGTTGCCGCCTCTATCAGTGCGCTGCGCAAGTCGCCGTGATGGTAGCTTTGTACTGCATTAGCCATAAACCCGATGTTTCCATTTTCAAAATTGAGACGAATAGATAACGTTTTATCTTGACACTGTCAACATAGCCTTTTATCTTGACGCTGTCTAGTTTGCAAATTTGTTAACAGGAACAGCCCAAGGAGACAGCGCAAACCATGAAGTACTCTACATTAGAAGTAAAACAAGAGGGTCATATTGCCCACGTAGTACTAAACCGCCCCGACGCAATGAACAGCATGATCCCAGAGTTCTGGACCGAATTGCCAGCGGCTATTCGTGAAATAGACGATGAAGGCAACGCCCGTGTCATTGTTATTTCATCAACGGGTAAGCATTTCTCTGCCGGTATGGACTTATCGGTGTTCCTGAACATGAAAGAAGACTTTAAGGGCGACCCGTCGCGCAGAGCAGAGCGTATGCGCCGTATGGTGATGTTGCTTCAAGATACCTTTACCGCCATAGAGCAGGCACGTATGCCGGTTATTGGTGCCGTGCAGGGCGGGGCAATTGGTGGTGCAGTAGATTTGCTTAGTGCATGCGACATGCGCTATTGCACCCAAGACGCCTTTTTCACCATAAAAGAAACCCAGTTAGGTATGACGGCGGACGTAGGCACACTTCAGCGACTTCCAAAACTCATTCCCATTGGCATAGTTAAAGAACTGGCTTATACAGGTCGCAATTTTGGTGCAGCAGAAGCGCAGCAGCTTGGCTTTGTAAATCAGGTATTTGACGACCAAGAATCATTGCTAGACGCAGTGATGAAAATAGCGCAGCAGATTGCAATGAATTCGCCGTTAGCAGTTTCAGGCACTAAGACTATGATTAACTACGCGGCAGAACACACGGTGGCAGAGAGCTTGACCTATATGGCCACATGGCAAGCGGGCATGTTCCAAATGGAAGATGTGTTTAAAGCCATGGAAGCACAGGAAACCAAAACGCTGCCAGAATATCCGCCATTGCACCCAGCCATTAAGAAAATGAATTCGTAAGTGAATGTAATTCGTTGAATTACATAGCGCCTTCAGAGAAAGAGCGCATTAGATAAGAATATTTAAACAGGCTTTTTAACGGCTTTTACGAAGCCAAAACGACTTTCAGGAATGTATCATGAATCAGACCGTTACCGATCATCCCATTTACCCTCATTTATTTCGTCCTTTAGACTTAGGCTTTACTACCCTTAAAAACCGCGTGCTAATGGGCTCTATGCATACAGGCTTAGAAGAATTACCCGACGGCCATAAACGTATGGCGGCATTTTATGGTGAACGTGCCAGAGGTGGCGTAGGGCTTATCGTTACTGGTGGTATCGGGCCAAATGAAGAAGGCGCAACTCACCCATCAACATTTCGATTAGATACAGACGAAGCGGTTAAAAACCATAAAGAAGTGACTGACGCGGTACACATAGCAGGCGGTAAAATCTGTATGCAAATTCTGCATACGGGCCGCTATGCGTATAGCCCAAAGCTAGTGGCACCTTCTGCGGTACAAGCACCAATTAACCCGTTTAAGCCAAAAGCACTTGAAGCTGACGAGATTGAAAAGCAAATTAAAGATTTCATCACTGCCGCAACCCAAGCACAGCGCGCGGGTTACGATGGCGTTGAAATCATGGGGTCTGAAGGTTATTTCCTCAATCAGTTTATTGCGAGACGCACAAATCACCGCGATGATGAGTGGGGCGGTGAATACGAAAATCGTATCCGCTTGCCTATTGAAGTGGTACGCCGCGTGCGCGAGGCGGTAGGTAAGAACTTCATCATTATTTATCGCTTATCGATGCTAGACCTTGTTGAAGGTGGCTCTACTTATGAAGAAGTCGTGCAGCTTGGTAAAGAGATTGAAAAAGCCGGTGCCACTATCATTAACACCGGTATTGGCTGGCACGAAGCGCGTATTCCAACCATTGCCACTAAAGTACCGCGAGCGGCATTTACGTGGGTTACCGCAAAATTCAGAGAGGCGCTTTCAATTCCAGTGATCACATCGAACCGTATCAACACGCCTGAAGTGGCTGAAGAAGTGCTGTCTCGCGGCGATGCTGATATGGTGTCTATGGCACGTCCATTCTTGGCAGACCCTGATTTTGTGCGCAAAGCCCAGCAAAATAAGGCCGACGAAATTAATACCTGTATTGGCTGCAACCAAGCATGCCTTGACCATGTTTTCAACGGCAAAATGACCAGCTGTTTGGTAAACCCTCGTGCCTGTCACGAGCTTGAAATTAACGTAAAACCAGCAGAAACCAAAAAGCGTGTTGCAGTGGTAGGTGCGGGCCCAGCTGGATTAGCAGCGGCAGTGACTTCTGCCAAGCGCGGTCACTACGTGGTGATTTATGATGCATCTAGTGAAATTGGTGGTCAATTTAATATCGCCAAACAAATTCCAGGCAAAGAGGAGTTCTACGAAACGCTGCGTTATTTCAAGCGCCAAATTGAGCTTCATAAAAATATTACCCTTAAACTCAATACTTATGTTGATGCGGCTGCGCTAAACGACGAAGGTTTCGATGAAGTGATGATTGCGACGGGCATTAAGCCGCGCACGCCTGCGATTGAAGGCATTGAGCACGAGAAAGTGCTGACCTATATCGAAGTATTGAAAGAAAAGAAACCCGTTGGCAATAAAGTGGCCATTATCGGCGCTGGTGGTATTGGTTTTGATACCGCTGAGTACTTGTCTCATGGCAAAGAAACGCCAAGCCAAGATATTCCAGCGTTTATGAAAGAGTGGGGCATTGATATGACCTTCTCTGCTCGCGCAGGCATTGAAGGCGTTAAGCCGCAGCCTGAGCCATCGCCAAGAGAGATTTTCCTATTGCAGCGCAAGACAACCAAAGTTGGCGCAGGTTTAGGTAAAACAACGGGATGGGCACACAGAGTAGGCCTGCTTGCCAAAGGCGTGACCATGATCCCAGGTGTAAGCTACGATAAAATTGATGACGAAGGGCTACATATTACGGTTGATGGTAACAGCCAAGTATTGCCGGTAGACAACATTATCATCTGTGCAGGCCAAGAGCCGATGCGTGATATCGTTGAAGGTTTAAACATGCCTTATCACTTAATTGGTGGTGCTGATGAAGCGTTAGAGCTAGACGCAAAACGCGCCATCGACCAAGGTACGCGCGTGTGCGCTGCGGTTTAACGAGCTAGTAAACCCAACCTTGTTAGCATTATAAGCGCCTCATGAAGAGGCGCTTTTTTCTGTTTATATCAAAAGTGAACCTGTTGTGGACTTTTGTAATGACATAGACCTGTTATTATCGTTTTCTTTTTTTGAGATAAACATGGCATACAGCAGCACCCAAGACTTAGTTCAAGCAGTCACTAATTCCCCAGATACTATCGAATTTAACAACGTTATCACGCTCGTTGATAGCGCATTTGTTTTCACGCCCACCGCTTTCACTAATGGTGACGTGAAAAACGAAGCCAATCAGAACAATGGCTCTTGCAAACTGCTCGCACTCGGTCAGCACTTAAACCTAAACCAAGCGCAAACCCTAGCCTTATTTGGGCGTTTTTATCGAGAAGATGTACTTAATAACCCTAACGGCGACGACCATGCCAATATCCGCAACTTTATGGAAACGGGCCACGAAGGGGTGGTGTTTGAGACATTTCCTTTAGTTGAATTGCAAAATTAGTACATCGCGCTATAGAGGCTAAAAGGCGAGAGGTGCTAAGCGCTCGCCCTTTCGCAGACTGCATTAATCTCGCTCTGTCAAAATCAACTCACTAGACTGGGGCATTATTGCAAAGTCAAACTGACCTAGAACGTTCATTCCCAACAATCCGTCGGCATCGGGTAGAGCGTCTTCGGGCAGCACGATGGCAGAAACATCGTTGAACTCGTAGCCAGCAAAGTAAAATCGGGGTATTTGTACCAGAGGGGCTTCAATGGTTCCTGACGCGGTTCTAATGTTGAAGTTACCAATGAACGTGAGGTTTCGCATACGGCCTAAACGCGCAAAGAGTCGGGATGATATTGCGGTGGTACTGGCACCCGTATCTAAAATCATGGTGGCTTTTTGGTTAAGCGCCTTTACATCAAGGCGATATTGATCGCCAATGCGCGCTAAGGCTATACGGGTTTGATAACGTGCGGCTTCAGCGCCTGTTGGCTCTATTTCACTTTCGCTAAGCGTGTTATCTGTGTCAGCAATATCGCGCATTTCATAGGCTTTATTGCGAATGATATTAGCGTCTCTGTCGTTTGATGGAAGGGCAGCAAGCACGTCTTCCATTAACGTAAGCTTTTGCTGATAAGCGTAAGCTTCAGCCAAATTAAGGGTGTAGTGCCTAGCGTCAGGTATGCGTTGATACAGTGGCTCATTTAATCTGGCAACCAATTCCCATTGTTCGTCTTGACTTAACTGCGTCTGGGCCTGTTGATACAAAGTGGCAATTTTTGCGTCAATAAATGAGAGAGTTTCAGTTGAAAGAGGCAGTTCGGCCAAGTCGTAGTAGTGCACTATGTCCGTTGAAAGAGGCTTGGTTAACTCAATCAGTTCACCCTCTAGCAACAACAGAGATTCGTTGAGCGGGTCATATTTTAAAAGGTTTGTTAATTCAGTGGCGAGCAACGCGTATTGCTCGTTATTGAGTAGGGTAGTCAGTGACTCTAATTGCTCTTGATTAACGAGTGGTGAAGAGGTGCGTAGATCGTCAAGTGCGTTGGGTGCCGTTTTAGTGCCTGTCATAGGTGAAAAGTTGGCGGGAGAGCGTTCATTGTTGAAAGGCTCAGCTTTTTCGTTTACCTGAGTTTCATCCACCAACTGTGCTTGGGTTTCTAGCTGCTTGTCACTATCTAAACGGTGTTCATAACTGGCCTCTAGTGCATAAGCTTTATCATTGTGCTGCTTTAAACTAAGCCATAGGTAAACGTTTATGCCTAACGACACAATAAGGAAGAGCGAAAGCACTATCGCTAGCCACGTTTTCATTGCGCCACACACGCTTTGCCATAGATGTCCACGAATTGTTTAGGCATTCGCTTTGGGGCGCCAGTATCAAGGCTAACACATACGAATGTCGTCATAGCATCAAATACGGTTTTGTTTCGCTTTGGGCAGATAAATTGAAACTGGCGTTTCAAAGTAAGTTTGCTGTCGCAATGCACTATCCATGTAGCGCATTCTAACGTATCTCCAAGATGTGTTGGCAGGTGGTAGTTTAGCTCGTGGCGCTTAATGACCATGCCACGGTTAAGCGATTGATAATCGGCAAACTGCAAGCCAAGCGCGTTTGAATGGGCCCATGCTAGGCTTTCTAACTGCGACAGGTACGCCACATTATTAACGTGCTGATAGTGGTCGATGTGCGTATCATCAATATGCCACTGCTGCACATAGGGGGCGTCTAACATCCAATTAAGCGTTGGGGTGCTCAAATTTTTTCCTTACTCATATTTTTGCTTTGATCTACTCTGCTTCTTCAAGTTCAGGCATTGTGCCTCATACCACAGGCAGGGGATTATCTTCAGGTAACGTTAAATCATCGCTTAACAATAATTGCATTATCGCTTTTTCTCTCACCAATACGGGGTCAATAAAGCTCTGCACGTCACCTATCGCTTTAAACGCATCAAACCCTCGTTCCAAAAATTCATGCAATGCGAGTAATCCTGCTAATTTAGCCGGACGACGGGACAGTGAAATTAACATACCTATACCACGAATTTTTATAACGTCGGCGAGTTGATCGCCCAAATGGGAAATTATGTCGATTTGATGCTTTCTATCCTCAATTCTGCCCACATTACGATACGCCAAAGCGTAGTTATCTCGGTTGATAGGTTCTCCGGGAAAATGGCTTTGTAAGTACTGAGCCATCGCCATATCTAAATCGAACGATAGTGCATTTAACGACAATGCGTCGTCCATAGCGTTCATAGCTTTGTCAGGCAATACTTTTGCGAGCTTCGGAATAACTCGCACTAAATCAGCGTCCCGTTGGCTAAAATCTTTTGGCCCGTACAATTCATCTACAAAAAAAGCCATGGCTTTTTGGTAACGTTTTTGCTGTGCTAAATCGTCGTGCGTGACCAGTAAGCGTTCGCATTGCCAATGTTGCAATTGATGAATGATAGGCATTACACCCAACTGATTGGCTAAGTCACGAAGGGCATTGACCCGATGAATATGTTTAATTATCTCTTGCGCCAAATGACAAACTCCCTGTTGAGATAGTGTGGCTAATTCGTTGTTGTAAACCTAGATTGACCTAAGCAAGCGAGCCTTTCAAGTGAGAAGACAAAGTTTTACTGGTATACTCCACCGCCATTGAAATAGCTCTGTTATGTAGAATTTATTAGCCGCCATGAACATCGCAAGTCATCACGCATTGTTTGCCAAGACTGAAACTAGAAATACCGATACTGAAGGCTCAAACGTTGAAAGCCTAAAAAGTGAATATCCGGGCATGCACCGAGAAACGACTACGGGGTCGGATCACTTAGAAGCAGATGTTGATGTACCTGTGTTAATCGCGTTGTTTAATTCGACATTTGAAGATTTTAATACGCGCTTGGTTTTAGGTGATGACGAACCCATTTACATCCCAGCAGACAGCGCAACACCTTATCATCAAGTCGTGTTTGCTCATGGATTTTTTTCAAGCGCTTTGCATGAAATTGCGCACTGGTGTATTGCGGGTGAAAAGCGTCGACTATTAGAAGATTACGGTTACTGGTATTGCCCAGATGGCCGCGATGCATCACAGCAAGCTGACTTCGAAAAAGTAGAAATTAAGCCCCAGGCCATTGAGTGGGCGTTTACAGAAGCAGCAGGAAGAAAGTTTCAGGTAAGCACGGATAACTTAAACGGCGCTGAGCCCGACAGAGAAGGTTTTACGCGAAACGTAGCCGCACAGCTTGAACGCTATAAATCTGAGGGCTTTCCGCCTCGGGCTGAACAATTTATTAATGCGCTGTCATCTGCGTTTGGTAAAGGTAAGTCGTCTGGTTCATGTAGCAGCATAATAAATAGCACGGTAACAGACACGTCAAAAAATACGCTAACAGCAAATTGGGTGGCGGGATAGGAGTAGATGCCGAATGAATCATACTGATCTTAGCCAATCAACGTTTGATAACAAACCCAAATTCAAACTGGGTGTTGTGGTAAACCCCTTTGCCGGCATAGGCGGAGCACTCGCGCTTAAAGGCAGCGACGGTGCAGAAATTCGCGAAAAAGCACTGGCCATGGGAGCAGAGAAAAAAGCCAACGAAAAAATGGCGAAAGCGCTCAGTATTCTAGAGGCTTTATCTGGGCAATTTACCGTCGTGACAGCATCGGGCGATATGGGTGAAACAATCTGTGAATCTCTGGGTATTCCTTATGAGGTAATCTATACGGCCGATGCCGTGCAAACCGAGGGCGAAGATTCAGAGCGTGCAGCTAAAGCAATGGTGGACGCCAACGTCGACTTACTGCTTTTTGCCGGTGGCGACGGCACAGCCCGTAATATTTGTAGCGTAGTTGGCACACAGGTGCCCGTGCTAGGTGTGCCTGCAGGTTGCAAAATTCACTCTGGCGTTTACTGCGTGTCGCCGTCAGCGGCAGGGCAGGTAGTAAGTCAGATGATCGCAGGCGAGCTTGTGAGTGAAATGGACGCCGAAGTACGTGATATTGACGAAAACGCGTTTCGCGAGGGCAAAGTTATTGCCAAACACTATGGTGAAATGCGCGTACCCGCAGAGCTCACTTACGTTCAAGCAGTAAAAATGGGCGGGAAAGAAGACGAGGCCTTAGTGCTTGACGACATTGCCGCTTACGTTGGTGAAATTATTGACGATGAGCCTGATACCTATTTTGTCATGGGATCCGGCTCCACCGTAGGTGCGGTCATGGACTTTCTTGGCCTAGAAAATACCTTGTTAGGTGTGGATGTGGTTAAACAAGGTGAGCTAATCGCAAGTGACGTTACTGCGAGCGAACTGATTGCGCTGACTCATGACAAGCCCACCAAAGTCATTTTGACGGTTATCGGTGGTCAGGGTCACATATTAGGTCGCGGAAATCAGCAGCTTAGCCCTGCTTTTATCCGTCAAATTGGCAAGCAGAATATGCTCGTTGTTGCCACTAAACAAAAATTACAGGCATTAAACGGTAAGCCGCTTCGCTTAGACTCAAGCGATGCAACGCTAGACGCTGAACTCGCAGGCGCGTTCACGGTTATCACTGGGTATAAAGATAAAGTACTTTGCCAAGCTGTTTAAAGACGTAGTTTGATACAACACGGCACATGTATAGCCATAAAAAATGAGTTTATCTCGAACTAAGATTTGATATTTAAAAACAGGAAGGAGTAAGACGTGTTACCACCTGCTGCAGCACCAGAAAATGTCGTTAACGCCATCGCAGATATTGAGGCATCGCTTGATGACGTGGTAAATCACGGTAGTGATGACGAATTGTTTATAGCCAGCTACTTGCAAGGTCACTTTGCAGTAGAGGCTCGCCAGTTAGAAATGCAAGAAGATGCTACGGTTGCGATGCTTAATGATAAAATGCTCGAGAGCCTAAATAGCGCATTCGCCAACAACGAATTAGAAAGTGAAGACGCTAAACAAGTTAAAGCGCTTTGGGCACGGCTAGTCGCAATATAATTGCGACTTTCTTCCTTACTTTTCCCCTATCAATTTTTCTTCGTTCGTCGTTTATCCTCTCTTTTACAATCCGTTACAGTTTTCTGCATCGTAACTCTTTATAAACTACCAAATTGATTTATGTTTAGTATTGGCGTAAAGCCGTTTTGTGGTGCCTGGCACATTTTGGTGTTCAGCACAGATAATAAGATTAAGGATGACGAAATGACTGTACTTAAGCATCTCACCAAGCGCTTAAAAGTAAGTGTAGGTGTGCTGGCAGTAAGTAGTACGCTGGTTGGCTCAGCGTTTGCTAAAAACGATATCAATATCGACTACGAAAAGTTCACTACCGATAATGGGTTAACGGTAATTGTTCATGAAGACCGCAAGGCCCCAGTGGTTGCCGTTGCGGTTTGGTATAAGGTGGGTTCAAAAGACGAACCAAACGGCAAATCAGGGTTTGCGCACCTATTTGAACACTTAATGTTTAACGGCACGGAGAACTATGACGATGAATGGTTTGGGCCGTTACAAGAAGCTGGGGCAACAGGATTAAACGGTACCACAAACTTTGACCGTACTAACTATTTCCAAACCGTTCCGACACCTGCACTTGATCGTATTCTCTGGATGGAATCTGATCGCATGGGGCACTTGCTAGGTGCGGTAACACAAGAGAAATTAGACGAACAGCGTGGCGTTGTACAAAATGAAAAACGTCAGGGCGAAGACCAGCCTTACGGAAGCGTATTCACGCATATTTTTGAAGGCTTATTTCCCATAGGGCACCCTTACCATCATACGGTTATTGGCTCGATGGAAGATCTTAACTCCGCATCGTTAGACGACGTTAAAGGCTGGTTTAACCAATATTACGGACCGAATAACGCAATACTGGTGCTAAGCGGCGATATTAACGCAGAAGAAGCCAAACCTCTGGTTAACAAGTACTTCGCTGATATTGAGCCGGGCCCAGCACTGTCTAAATGGGAAGCATGGGTACCCAAGCGCAATGCAAATACCCGAGAAGTAATTCAAGACAAGGTGCCACAATCGCGCATTTACCGCCTTTGGGTTTCACCTGAAAATACCTCTTCAACCGCAACAGACTTGTTCATTGCCGCGAGTGTCATGGGCGATGGTAAAAACTCACGCCTTTATAAAGAACTGGTGTACGACCAACAAATTGCTACCAATGCCTCGGTGTTTAACTACGAGCTACAAATGGCGTCTATTTTTGGTGTGACGGTTGACGTAAAAGATGGCGTTGACGTTGCGACAGTAGAAAAAGAAATAGATAAAGTCATTAGCGAGTTTTTGCGTAAAGGTCCAAGCAAAGACGAAGTTAAATTGGTGTCGACTAAGCGACGTGCTTCAATTATTCGCGGGCTTGAAGAGGTTGGGGGCTTTGGCGGTAAAGCCGATACGCTTGCTAGTGGTGAATTCATTGCTGGCGACCCTAACTACTTCAAAACTGAATTGAGTGAGCTAGGACAGGCTACTCCTAAAGGGGTTAAAGCGGCTGCGAATAAATGGCTAAAAGAAGGGTGGCATCAAATCACGGTTGTTCCGTTTATTGAGCACACAGCATCTACCGAAGGCGTTGACCGCAGCTCTGGCTTGCCTTCAATCGATGCAGAGACTCAACTGAGCTTTCCTGAGGTGACAGAAACTACGCTTTCTAACGGTGTAAAGGTAGTATTTGCAAAACGCTCTACGGTTCCATTGGTGAATGTTGCGGTGCAATTCGACGCAGGTTACGCTGCTGATGCGGGTGGCAAGTTAGGACTTGCGAGCTTCACCACACAGATGCTTGACGAAGGCGCGGGAAAATATGACGCGCTGGAGCTTGCGGCAGAGCTTGAGCAGTTGGGTACTGATTTAAACGCCGGCTCAAACCTAGATACCACCACAGTTACCATGTCAATGTTAACAGAGAACATGGAGCCTTCTTTGGCGCTGATGGGGGATATCTTGAAATCACCAACGTTCAAAGAGGAAGAGATTGAACGTCAACGAGCGCTTATATTAAGTAATATTGCACAGCAAAAAACACGCCCTGTAAGTATTGCGCTTACGTTACTTCCGCCTCTTATTTATGGTGAAGGCCATGCGTACGGTATTCCGTTTACCGGGACCGGAACTGAACAAGACGTACAAGCGATTACGCGAGATGACCTTGTTAACTTTAAAAATACGTGGCTACGCCCAGACAATGCGACAATTTTTGTTGTTGGTGACACCACGTTAGGTGCCATTAAACCCATGCTTGAGAAAGAGTTTGGCAAATGGAAGGTAGAAGGTAGCAAAGGTGCGAAGCAAATTGCTGAAGCGTCAATGCCTGAGCAAGGCCAAGCGATTATTATCGACCGCCCTGGTGCACAACAGTCGCTTATTCTGGCTGCACATTTAGCGCCACCAACAGGGGCTGACAATAATATTGCAATTAATGCCATGAATTTAACCTTAGGTGGTGCTTTTACTGCTCGCGTTAATATGAACCTGCGTGAAGATAAAAGCTGGTCTTATGGCGCGTACACCTTCCTGCAAGATGCTAGGGGACAGCGCCCGTTTATGGTTTATGCGCCGGTGCAAACCGATAAAACAGGTCCATCACTGCTTGAGCTTAAGAAAGAGCTTAACGCTTACTTAGGTGAAAAGCCGCCAATGGCGAATGAACTTGAAAGGGCGCGGTTAGACGAAGTTCGCTCTTTGCCAGGTCAATTTGAGACGGCTAACGCGGTATTGTATAGCTTACTGTCGAGTGAAAGATTTAACAGACAATATAGCTACCCAGAGTCTTTGGTCGAGAAATACAACAGCTTGTCTTTAGACGATTTGAGTAACGCGGCGAAAGAAGTGCTGCACCCAGAGAAATTAACCTGGATAATCATCGGAGATGCCGAGAAGATTAAAGCAGAAGTTGAAGCGGCTCAGCTCGGGCCCGTTAGCGTGCAAAGCATGAATTCACTGTAGTTGGTAAATAATTAACCTGTGTCGTCCTAATATAGGTTGACAGTTATTAGGCCAGCTCTCGAAGCTGGCCTTTTCTATTATGCACTGCGTTAGGCGTTTCCATATCTAATGCTAAGTGCGGTCTCATTTCATTGTAAATATTGATTGATTCGGTAACGAGTATTTTCAACTCTTCGATTGTTTTACATCGGTAGAGTAAGAACTCTTGCTTAAGTATACCGTTTATTCGTTCTGCTAATGCATTTTGATAACAGTCGTAACCATCTGTCATTGACGGCTGGATCCCATTCGCATTCAACTCATTCTGGTAGATAGCTGAACAGTATTGTAGCCCTCTGTCTGAGTGGTGAACACTGTTATCTGCATATCGTTTATCTTTGACGGCCATCTTCAGTGCTTTGACTACATTTTCAGCCCTCATATCCAAGCTCAAGTGGTGCCCTACAATTTTACGCGTGCTAGAGTCTGTTACTAACGATAGATAGTGTACACCTTGGTCGGATTCGAGATAGGTGATATCGCTAACAAGCACATGCTCTGCATTATGCAGACCTTCTTCCTTAAGTAAATTTGGATGCTTTTTCATCCAATGTTTACTGAATGTAGTTTTGGTAAAACTTTTCTTTGGCTTAACGAGTAGTCCCTCGCTCCTTAAGTAAGTAAAAAAGCCATCTCGACCTAGTTTAATCCCATGCTCAACCAGCTTTGGTTTTATAAGTTTATAGAGCTTGCGCGTCCCTATTTGTGGCATAAACTTACGCCAATAAAGTACCCACTCTTTAATCACCGATAGCTCTGTTCTTCTATGCTCCATACGAGAAACAGCCTGGTAAACCGACTGTCTCGATATTCCCACAACCCGGCATGCTGCCGCCAAATTTATTTCTTTTCTTGTTTTGGCTTGCCAGACGTACCGGATAAGTACTTTTTTCTGAGACCCGCTCCATACTCGTTATCCATAATATCTACCATTCCATTAAGGATTTTATTACGGAGCTTTTCGTCAGCTAATTCTCTCTCGAGGCGTTTTATTTTTTCGGCTGGTGTTTCTTTTGAACTTGGCATAAGTGGATGCTGAAATGGTTTCGACCAGTCGAGTCTACCATGCTTTCTGAGCCAAACTAATACCGTCGACCTTCCTTGTATTCCGAAGTGAGCTTGTGCCTGTTTATAAGTGAATTCGCCTTTTTCTACACGCTCAACCACACCCAATTTAAAAGCTAATGTGTAATCACGCTGTGTGCGCTTAGGTCTTTGATTACTTGAAGTTGTCATAAAGAAGTCCTCTTTATGTCAACGTATTTTAGGACGGGACAACCAAGAGAAAAAGGGCCGATATCATTTTCGGCCCTTTTTATGTGACAAATGCGTCTTTTGTAGAATAGATTGCGTTCAATAGATGATTTATGGTTAAGAAAGTTTAATTTAATGTCTTGATTCCACTTTGAAGAATGCCTTCTTTGCGAGCATAACAAATCCTGTACTTGCACCAGTGCGCTTGTTTGCAATAGCTCTTCTCTGCCTGTTTTATATTCCCTGTATTTATCCATCTAATGCAGACAAGCTGATGAATGAGTATTCGGTTGAGCTTTTAACTGCCGAAGATGGCTTCGTCTCATCAGAGATTTATTCCATTATCCAAGATCGCCAAGGCTTTTTGTGGTTTGGTACTGCCGAAAACGGTGTAATGCGTTACGACGGTCGTAGAGTTACGTTGTTTGAGTCTGACAGCGATCCTAGCCAAGGGCTATCACACAACGACGCTGGCAATTTGATGTTGGATGCAGAGGGCAATATATGGATTGGAACGTGGGGAGGTGGAGTTAACAAGTACGACCCAACAACAGGTCGCTATTCTCGTTACTTGAATGATCCAGACGACCCTCGCTCCATATCTTCAAACCGAATCCAATCACTCTTCCACGATAAAACGGGCCAAATTTGGCTAGGTTCGTATGATCAAGGTTTAAATCGTTTTCTAGGAAATGGGGAATTCGAAAGGGTTCAGAAGAAAAGCAATGAGGACCACAGTCTGTCTCATAATCGCATTTGGGACATTATGGATAATAATGACAACAGTCTGTGGGTAGCCACCAGTTTTGGCTTGAACTTGCTAGACAAAAGAACTCTCACCGCCAAGCACTTCTTTCCCGACCCTGATAATCGTACTGCAACAGGAGCCAATGAAATACGTAGCTTGCTGCGTACGTCGTCAAGCCAATTCTATGTGGCGACTCAGGAAGGCCCTTTTCTTTTCTTTCCAAGTTCAGGCGTGTTCCTTGCACAAACTACGCGAGACGGCAAAGCATTAGGCCAAGTGAACTCAATGATTGAAGATCACGAAGGGTGCATTTGGTTTGTGACCACCACGGGTCTTTATAGACATACAGGTGAGGGAAATTACGTAGAGAAGATGGACTTCGGCTATGACAACGGACTTCGCATAATATATGAAGACCACACTAAAACAAAATGGGTAACCAGTGAAGTTCACGGCATATTTAAACTATCTCCTCGCCGTAAAATCAAGCAGATCAATAGTGACTCATTGGTTTCACCCAGTGGCATTGAGCTAGATACCTTCAAAAATAGTGGCGATGTATTGATTGCTACAGCAAATGCTGAAATTTATACATGGAAAGTGAAAGAGCAAAAACTCCAAAAGGAATTTGACTCGGTATTTAAAGAAGAAAGTGAATATTCAAATAGGGGAGTTATAGAACGACCTATTATTGTCCCCGATGAACACGGCAATATTTGGGTGGCACAAGACAACTTTATTGCACGTGTTAACAGAAAGAATGGAAATGTAAGTCGCTTAGAATACCCCAGAGAAGACAGCAAATATCGCCAGTTCAGAGAATTCAGAGCGTTAGCGTTAGATAACGAAGGCAATGTATGGATAGGTACCTACAAGCATGGTATTTATATATACAACGTGCAATCTGGCGCCTTTAGGCATCTTTCAACGACTGACGGTTTAGCTCACCCAGAGATTCACGCCATTGTAAATGACTCTCAAGGAAATATGTGGATTGGCACTGGAAGTGGCGTAAATTTATGGTCCATTCAGGACAATACTTTCACTCAGATTGAGTACAATAAAGATCACAATGCAGGTCTGTTGGGCAGCATTGTCGAAGATATTCATGAGACCAAAAACGGCCAAATTTGGATTGCAACCCAACGGGGGTTGAACCTTTATAAGCCTGAATCGAAATCCTTTGATTGGTTTGGGGAGCAGAAAGGGTTGCCCGCTACCTTAGTAAGAGCGATTGCAGACGGCGACGAGGGCCAGCTCTGGCTTACCACGAATAAAGGGATCTTTCTTTTTAATCCGGCTACTGAAAGTGCCATTAATTACACTAGCACTGCAGGGGCTGTAAGTCAGAACTTTTATTCAAACAGTTTACTTAGAGCCGCTAACAACACGTTCTTTACCAGTAGCCAGCGAGGTATTGAATACTTTGAGTATGTGCCAGGACAGTCTGAGTTAGTCGACTCTAAAATTGTGCTAACTGGCTTCAATAAAATGGGCGAAGCAGTAAGCCTTGATAAACCACTATCCTACGTTACGGATATTAATCTTTCCTACGAAGACTATTTCTTCTCATTAGATTTTGCTCTTCTAGACTTCTCTGCTCCCAAGCGTTCGCATTTTTCCTACAAATTAGAAGGATACGATGAACAGTGGATTGATATCGGAAATCACAACAACGTTTCATTTACTAACCTAAATGGCGGCACCTATACATTGCTGGTCAAAGCAATGAAGCCTAATGGTGAATGGGGCAGTGAAGTCATGTCGGTTAATTTGCATGTAGCAGCAGCTCCTTGGAAAACATGGTGGGCATACAGCATTTACATTGCGTTTTTACTCGGCATTGTTCTGTTGATCATTTACTTAAGAACCCGCTTACAGCAAACAGAGATTACCAAGCAGAAGCGCTTTGTTCAGGCGCTAGAGCAACAAGTTTCAGAAAAAACAGCCTCGTTGAAAGCTCAGGCCAACGATTTGAAAAAAGCGCTGGAACAAGCCGAAGAAGCAACCAAGTTGAAGTCTGAATTCCTTGCAAATATGAGCCATGAAATTAGAACGCCAATGAACGGCGTGATAGGGATGCTGGGTCTGCTTAAGAAAAGCAACCTAACTACTGAGCAATCACAGCGCGTCAACATCGCAAGCTCAAGCGCTAATTCTCTACTGGCCCTGATTAATGATATTTTGGATTTCTCTAAAATAGAAGCGGATAAACTCGAGATTGAGTCCGTTGAATTTGATGTAAGGGAATTGATTGAGAGTATTGCTCAATCGGTTGCGCATCTAGCGCAAGAAAAAGGGCTGGATGTTGTTGTAGATTTGTCAAAGGTCAGTGAGTCGAAAATAAACTCAGACCCCAGTCGAATTCAACAAATCCTCACAAACCTTTTAAGTAACGCCGTTAAATTTACTGAGCAGGGAGAGCTCTCTGTCACGGCAGAATTGCTTCCTACTAACAATCAGAATACTGCGCTTATGCACATTGCGGTGGCAGATACGGGCATTGGTATTCCCGCATCAAAACTACCTCATTTGTTCGATGCGTTTACACAGGTCGACGCTTCTACAACTAGACGCTATGGCGGAACAGGGCTTGGGTTGAGCATTACCAAAAAGCTGTGCCAATTGTTAGGAGGAGACATAAGTGTTACCACCGAGCTTGGCAAAGGCAGCCGTTTTGATGTTACATGCGAAATTCGCTACGCCGAGCAACGCAACGCTGTGCGCCCTCAGCTTGCTAAACAAGACATGTGTTGCCTGATTATTGACGACAATGCTTCAACAAGACGTGCCATGCAAAGCCAGCTGAAACTTTGGGGAGTGCTTACGCTGACCGCATCTTCGATTGAGGAAGCGATTAGCTTATATTTGAAAGACAGCGAGCAAGAGATACCGGCAATACCCATTGATGTTGTATTTCTGGAGAAAGCAGAAGAGGAGGAGTTTTCACAACACTTCGGCCAGATACTTTTAGATAACCCCAGAACAAAACATACGCGTTTGGTATTAATGACACAGCTAAGCGACATGGAGAGCTCTGTTGTCTATGGCGGAGTAGACGTTGATGAGAGTCTTCCTAAGCCACTGACCTCTTCAGATTTAATTCGAATTGTAGAGGAATCAGTAAATACATCTGACTATGAAGCTAAACCACGCTTTAAAAAACGGGAGGATGATCCGGTTCATATTATCGAAGGCAACACTCAGCACGTGCAATCACCTGAAGAAAACGCAAAGTCCACCTCTGATGATAATGCTTATCGAATCTTGTTAGTAGAAGACAATGCCATTAATCAAATAGTGGCCACCAATGTTCTAGAAAGCGAAGGGTATGTGGTTGACGTTGCCAACAACGGTGTAGAAGCGTTAGAACTGTTAAAAAGCAGCAAGCTAAAGGCGCATTACAGTGCCATTGTAATGGATTGCCAAATGCCGGAAATGGACGGGTTCGAAGCAACCAAGCTTATTCGCTATGGTGCAGCTGGCGAAGTTTACAAACGTGTACCCATCATAGCGATGACGGCGAATGCTATGCAGGGCGACAAAGATATGTGTATGAAAGCCGGTATGGATGATTTTCTCACCAAACCCATAGAGCACAATAAAGTAACTTCAACATTACAGCACTGGCTCAACAAAGTTAATTAGACCCTCGCCAACGGGGAAATAAACGCGTTAATATGCAACAAGTTTTTAACATGTTGTGAGAGCGTTAATGCTAAACCGAGCATCAAAACCCTTCGTCAAACTCGTCGAACGATATCTTCCTGACCCCTACATTTTCGTTTTATTACTCACCCTAATTACGTTTGCGTTTGCAGTGGTCATTCAAAATCAGTCTCCACTTACAACTATTCAACAGTGGGGTGACGGATTTTGGGGGCTGCTCACATTTTCAATGCAAATGCTCTTAGTGCTAGTCACTGGGTTTATGCTAGCATGCACGCCGTTAGTAAAATCCTTACTTGAGAGGCTTGCGAGCTTAGCAAAAAGCCCTGGGAGCGCCATTGTGCTGGTCACGTTGGTGTCGCTTATCGCAAGCTGGATAAACTGGGGCTTTGGTCTTGTTGTAGGCGCGTTGTTTGCTAAAGCTTTAGCAAGAAAAGTGTCGGTTGATTATCGGTTATTGGTGGCAAGCGCGTACTCAGGTTTTATTGTATGGCATGGCGGTCTAGCGGGCTCTGTGCCCTTAACTATTGCAACGCCGGGCCATTTTTCAGAAGCACAGATTGGTGTAATTGGCACTGGAGAGACTATTTTCAGTGGGTTTAACTTACTGTTATTGGCAATCATGTTCGTGATTATTCCTCTTGTTAATCGTTTAATGTTACCGCCTGAATCTGAAAGCATTATTGTCGATAGCGCAAAGCTACAAGACGACGCTTTGCCTTCACCAACAAACGAGCGGCCCGCCGACAAGCTTGAAAATAGTAAAGTGCTTGGGTTGCTTGTAGGCTTTGCAGGGCTTGCTTATCTCACTAACTACTTTGTTTCTGGGGGCGGGCTTAATCTCAATATCGTTAATACGCTATTTCTCTTTCTCGCTATTGTCCTTCACGGTACACCACGCAATGTACTGCATAGCCTGCAGCAAGCCGTTCAGGGCGGTAGTGGTATTGTTATACAGTTCCCATTTTATGCAGGGATCATGGCGGTAATGGTTCAATCAGGATTGGCCCAAACCATGTCAGAGTGGCTGATTAGCTTTGCATCTGCAGAGTCGCTGCCAGTATGGAGTTTTATTAGCGCAGGCATTGTTAATATCTTTGTGCCGTCGGGTGGAGGGCAGTGGGCAGTGCAAGCCCCAGTAATCTTGCCTGCTGCCGCTGAACTTGGAGCCGAAATAAATAGAGTTGCCATGGCGGTAGCGTGGGGTGATGCGTGGACCAATTTGATTCAGCCATTTTGGGCGCTACCCGTACTTGCCATAGCCGGCTTGAAAGCCAAAGACATTATGGGCTTTTGCTTAGTTCAGCTTATCGTAACCGGTGTCATTATTTCCTTGGTATTGCGGTTTGTGTGAGGATTTCGAGAGCAATTTAACGCCGTCAAACAAGGCGAATAGAGCCGAATATGAAGCCACAACTTAAATACAAGCGGTGTGAATGATGCTTTTAGACGAAGAAAAGGTAGGATTGTTGATCGTAGATGTTCAGGGCGCGCTGGCTCGAAAAGTCAATGATAGCCAGACAATGATCTGCAAAACAGTAAAGCTAATACAGTGTTGTAAATTGCTCAATATTCCCGTAGTTGTACTTGAGCAAAATCCTGATGGCTTGGGGAAAACGGTCCCTGAAATTGAAAGTCATGTCGCAAGCGATCCTCACTTTAAGAAATTTACTTTTAACGCAGTAGCGGGTACTGACCAGTGCTCGTCTGAAATACTGGCGTACATTGGTGAAATGGAATTAAGTCGATGGCTGGTTGTGGGAATTGAAGCGCACGTATGCGTTTATCAAACGGTAACGGGTTTATTGGAAAATAATCACACTGTGGAAGTAATACAGGACTGCATTTCTTCAAGAGAGTCTTCAAATGCTGTGCTCGCCATCCAAAATATGCGTGAGCAGGGCGCACGGATCAGCAGTTTTGAGATGACACTTTTTGGCCTTTTAAAATCATGCCAACATCCAAAATTCCGAGAAGTGTTAGCGCTCATCAAGTAGTCGAACAACGTGATGAGCGAAACAAGTCGGAGCTAAGCGAATGCGGTTTCTATCGATACAATGTCAATACCACGCACTTGCATAGAATCCAGCGCCAATAGATGACCAATGGCGTCACGCGTGCAGGTGCAAGGTTCAATGACTTTGGGGGAATACTTGGCAGCAGCTGGTGATAATGCTGTGTGAGTTACGCAGTTGTGGGTCATCATACCTGCAAGAAGAATTTCATCCACGCCCAATGACTGTAAGGTTTCGTCTAAATTGGTGTTTTCAAAACAATCGGCGTGTTGCTTTGTGATGATGGGCGCATCCGGGGCAGCGGCTATCACCTCTTTATGAATTTCAGCGCCATGAGATCCTTCATAGAAAAACAACCCTTCTCCGGCCTCAACAGGCACAAGGTGCTGTATGTGAATAATCGGAATGCTCTTTTCCTTTGCAATAGCCATCGCTTTAAGTGTTTCTTGCATCGCAAGCTCTGGTTTGTGTAAAGGATACCTCCCTTCAGGAAAGTAATCGTTTTGAATATCTATAACAATAAGTGCTTGTTTAACCACGGTCTTACCCTCTTTTTCCAAGAAATAGTCTCTAGCACGGTTTAAGTTGTGCTTACTCGATATTGACTATTTTGCAGATTTTCACGTGTAATAGAGAGTGACGATAATGACAAAAAGCGCGCCAAATGCGACAGCGTTCACAGAACGACAATGAAACGATGAAAGAAATAAAAATAGCAGTAATAAACTATCCAACCGCAAGCCAATCTGCGCTTTACGGCATCGTTGAGATGTTAGAGTTAGCAAATACGATGTGTGAGCAAATCAACGCTGATGTGGCATTTAGCGCGAGTATTTACAAAGCGGAACAGTTGAATTCAAATGCACTGGTTGATGTCGTCATCTTGCCGCCAAGCATGAGTGAAACATTTTTTGAGCATGACTTCACATCACTTATCAACTATATGGAAGTCATGCAGTCCCAAGGTGTATTGCTCGCATCTGCTTGCGTAGGTGCATTTATTCTTGGCAAAGGGGGCTTTTTAGATAACAAAGTGTGTACTACACACTGGCGAATTGCCGATCACTTCATGGCAACCTTTCCCACTGCAAAGCTAGATGCTAAGGCTATCGTGGTAAACGGGGAGGGTGTAATAACAGCTGGTGGAAGAATGGCGTGGATTGATCTTGTGTTTGAAATTATATCGACCTTAAGTTCACCCACCATTGCCTTGAGTCTTTCTAAAGAGATGGTGGTGGATACAGGTTACAGGGAGCAAGGCTTTTATCACCAGTTTTCACCCAAAAAAGATCATGGTGATGCTCTCGTTGTTAAAGCGCAAAATTACTTGGCAAATCATTACAGTCAGCCAATTTCTCTTAGCGATTTAGCCAGCCACACTTTCGTTAGTCAGCGAACCTTACAGCGAAGATTTACGCAAGCGTTAGGTATGTCAGTCATCGACTATCTGCAGAAGCTGAGACTTCATCATGCTTGTCAGCAAATTGAAGTATCTACGCGTAGCATTACTGATATTGCATTCAACGTGGGCTATCAAAACGTCAATGCGTTTAGGAAGATATTCCGTAAAGAGTATGGGCTTAGTCCGGTGGAATACCGCAAGCGTTTTGCAATAAATTAATCATATCGTTATTTTTATTTTAGTTGTTATGTTATAACATTAATTAAATTCGAGATTTAAAGTGAAACTTAGCGAGTCGTTATGTCTATTCAAACTCAGCTTCCCGTTACCGTACTTTCGGGCTTTCTAGGCGCCGGTAAGACCACGGTTCTAAATCATATTCTGAATAATCGTGATGGATTAAGAGTAGCCGTTATTGTTAACGATATGAGTGAAATCAATATCGATGCTGCTACGGTGAAAAATGAAATTAGCTTTAATCGAGCCGAAGAAAAGCTAGTTGAAATGAGCAATGGCTGTATTTGTTGCACGTTGCGAGAAGATTTGCTTGAAGAGATAGAGCGTTTAGCGCATGAAGGTAAATACGATTATCTGGTAATAGAGTCTACAGGTATTTCGGAGCCTTTGCCTGTAGCTGAGACCTTCACGTTTGCCGATGAAGACGGTAAAAGCTTGTCGGAAATATCACGCCTCGATTCGATGGTTACCGTTGTCGACGCATTGAATTTTCTTAAAGACTATGACGAAGCTAAGTTTCTCAATGAAGTGGGTGAGAGCTTGGGGGAGGAAGACGAGCGAAGCGTGGCAGACTTGTTGGTCGAACAAGTGGAATTTGCTGATATATTGCTAATAAGCAAAACCGACTTAGTCTCTGAACAAGAGTTGGCGCGCCTTAAAAGTATTCTGCAAACACTTAATACCGAGGCTATTCAAATTCCTATCGAGCATGGAAAAGTGCCCCTCGACAAAGTGCTGAACACAGGGCGGTTTAGCTTCGAGCGTGCTCAGCAGTCGCCCGGTTGGCTGAAAGAAATGCGTGGCGAGCACGTACCAGAGACTGAAGAGTTTGGTATAAGCAGCTTTTCGTACGAAGCGCGACGTCCGTTCGATCCGCAGAAGTTTTATGATTTTATTCATAGTAAAGACATTGCAGGTAAGTTAATTCGTTCAAAAGGCTTCTTCTGGCTGGCAACACGCCCTCAATTAGCGGGCAGCTGGAGCCAAGCTGGCGGTATGGCGAGATACGGGGCTGCTGGGCTGTTTTGGAAAGCCGTACCCAAAGAGCAGTGGCCTGAAGACCCTGAATACCTTAAAGCGATTGAAGAACAATGGATGGAGCCCTTCGGTGACATGCGTCAAGAACTGGTGTTCATTGGACAAGGGCTTAATAAAAACGACATTATCGAGCGGTTAGATCGTTGCTTGTTAACAGACGATCAGCTTATTCAAGGCCATCATGTTTGGGCTGAAATGCCTGACCCATTTCCTGCGTGGGAGCACTAATATGCAGGCGTTACAAGACCACATTACTTCCTTTGAACACAGCGGCTCTTGGCGTTCAAGCGCCGATGCTATGGTGTTGGGCGATATCTTTGAAAAAGGGATAAGCGTTGCGTTATGGACAAGGCCTGAAGTACCACTTGTCACGCAATATTATGTCGACGTTTTTAAGTCATTAGGAATGGGGATTCGCGGTGTTTTCTCTTTAACATCACTGAAAGAGGAAATCGCAAAGCTTTTACCTGATGGAAGAAATAGTGCCGGAAAGCAGGCTGCCATTGACGATATTTATTTGCTGTCTGACATGCTCACCACGCTATTTGACTGTGACAGTGTGGGCGTAAGGTTAGTGCCCCTTTCATCAGCAATGTGCCCAAGCTTTCATGTGGACAACATTCCTGTTCGGTTGGTGAATACCTATTTGGGCGAAGGTACAGAGTGGCTGCCGAAAGAGAGTGTGGTTACACGCCCAATGATTGGTCTTAACGACGCGAATACGCAAGGGCTTACTAAGAATAGGTTGGGCCAGCACTATCACGAGTGCAGCGTTAGGCAAATGAATGCGTTTGATGTGGGTTTACTTAAAGGTAAGTCGTGGCAGGGCCATGAAGAATTTGCCGCCGTGCATCGGTCCTGCAAAGTCATCCCTGGTACTCATCGCGTGTTGCTTACCCTGGATCCCATGTAGTTTTTAAGTACTTATTGTACCTCACCCTCGGTTACTTCGGCGCTATCACTTTTTCCATGAGTTTTCCCTTGTGATAGCGCTTTTTTCTTTCTCGGTACCTAGCTGCGCTAATCTTCTTAAATATCCCCTTTTAAGCTTCCAGCGTTAAGGTAAATAGTCTAACAGGCAAGTGCCACACCTTTTTAGCGAAAACTTGAAAAGCCAAGGTTTTCAACATATACCCTTAAACATTATAGTCTTTCATATTTAACGTATTGTGAATGCTAGGAATGCGTTCTTCTGCATGGTGATTTACATACAGCAGTGTACTTGTGCCTGCTTTAGCCAATATATCAATAAGCTTAAGCGCTTTTTGGCGGTTGAAGTCGTCTAAACCATTGCAAGGTTCATCCAAAATAAGCACGGCGGGGTGCTTAACCATAGAACGTGCAATAAGTACTAATCGCTGGTCACCAAAAGACAGTGACTGAATCGGCGAGTTCTTTTTCTGTTTCAAACCCAGTACTTCAAGCCACTGCTCTGCCACCACGCGTTCCGCTAGCGTGGGGCGAGTGTACAGACCAATACTGTCGTGAAAGCCTGAAATGATAACGTGCTCGACACTTGCATTCACTTTGTACTGCATGTGGAGCGCATTCGACATAATTCCAATGTGCTTTTTAATGTCCCATATGCTCTCGCCGGTGCCACGTTTTATGCCAAACATTGTTAAATCGTTGGTATAACAATGGGAGTTATCACCGGTAAACATTTGAAGCAAACAGGTTTTGCCTGACCCATTTGGACCAGTGATCTGCCAATGCTCATTTTTGTTAAGCGTAAAGTTAAGCTTTTCAAATACGGTTCGCTCATCGAAGCGCACGAACCCATCTTTAAGCTGAATTAAGGTATGAGGTAGTGAATCTAACTCACTGTTTTGATCATTGAGGTTTCGGTCAGTGCGATTGGCACCATCGCCGTGTTTGTCTTTAGCGTTAAGGGCTGAGGGAACATCAATATCATCAGACTCTAGTGCAAACCAGGTGCTTAGTTCTGAGCGCAAACCGTCATAGTTAAGTTTATCGTCAGATTTCCAAGTAATAGCCAAGTCATCCATAACAATCAACTGGGCTTGCATATTCTTGGGAATATCTGCGAGTTTGTTGGCGGTAAGTACTAAAGAAGCTTGCTGCTGAGAGACAAGAAAGCGACTAAATGCGCTTATCGCTTCAACATCTAAACCTTCGAAGGGTTCATCAAGCAAAATAATAGAGGCATTACTTAACCATGCCAACATGATAATAATCTTGCGGGTTTCACCTGTTGAAAGTGAAAGAAACCCATTATCTAGCAAATGCTCAATTCTAAGCGCAGAGGCGAGTTCGTCGTAATAAGGGTGGTTTTGATAATCCTCATTAGTCTGTGCGAATAGTTCGCGAACCTGTGTTGGCTCAGCTATTACGTCTAAAATATCTGCACTGTCTTTTTGTTTTTCTTCTTCAATTATCGCTTGCTGTTTAAAAACCGATACCTCTGCAACAACCGAAGTACATTCACGACTACCGCTTGCTACCTTCCCATTACCGGCAAGCGCGGAAATTAAGAGTGACTTTCCGCTACTGTTTCTACCTGCGATAAGGAAGTGCGACGGCGCACTTTCAGTACAGAGCGCTAGCGAAAATGCAGGAGTAATGTATTGATTAGGAAGCTTTATTTGAAATTCAGAAAGGTACAGCATTAATGATCGCGAGTGAATATAAAGTAGAACCATTGTGAAGTTTTCTGTTTACCTGTCAATGGTGTTATTCCTCAGTAGAGCTAATTAGCCTGCTGTGCCTTTCGAAAATGGTGCTCTATGTTTAATCACGATTATCTTGGGAACCTTGATGTAATTTACACCTCTTAGTATTTGTATTAAAAACCAACAGCTTCAACTTTAATACTTATTGCCCCAAATAGATTAGCTAAGAGAACAAGGAATGGTTACGTTTAAAAAAGGATTTACATTAATCTGTGTAGCACTCATTTATTTTATTATTTCGGTTTTAATACACGAGCTAGGGCACGGAATAGCAGGGAAAATATTAGGGATGGGGCAGTTAGTCATTGCTGTTTGGCCTGGCTTCGAAATTTTTCCGGAAATGGGGGCGCTGAATCATATAAAGCATTGGCCCGGCAGTGCGGTAGCAGTTGTTAGTTTCATTCCAGAGGTAAAACCTTTAAGTGTTGATATTCACCGCGAATTTAACTCTTATATTATAAAGCCTATCCTAAACATACAGCATAGCAGCGTTTTATACGACCAAAACCGTGTGGCGGTCGTGCTTTTGATGGGAAGTGGTACAACTTACTTAATCTCTTTGCTATGTACCATTTTCCTTTGGCTATGCAGCCCTGTGGGTATCTTGAGAAAAGTGTGTGTATTCGGCGCTTTTATGTTTTATGACCTGCTATGCTACTCAATTTTCCCAGTCTTTTTTGACCTTCGCCACTTAGTATTTATCGGTGGGAAGCTACCTGAGCCTGTTATCGCTCTTGCACAATTGGGAATGCCTTCAGAAATTTCAGTAACGTTAATTGTGATTGTGTGTTGTACTCAAGCGTATTTTATAAAGCGATTGCTGAGTAAAGAGTAATCAAATTTTTTAGAAAGGGATATCGAGTGGAAGAAGTAGTCATTGTTACTGGGGCGAGCCGCGGTATTGGTGCCGCAACTGCTAAATTGTTGGGAAGTAACGATTATAAGGTTTGCGTTAATTACCTATCAGATAAAAATGCTGCGGATAGGGTGTGCGCGTCGATAGCTGACAACGGTGGCGTTGCATTTGCTCATGAAGCCGATGTTTCAGATGAAGCGCAAGTGCTGGACATGTTCGAATATGTAAGGGAACAGTGGGATGAGGTAACGCATTTGGTTAACAATGTGGGTGTTTTATTTACCAAAACTGAGTTAATTAACGTCAGTGCAGAGCGCTTCACCAAAGTACTTAATACCAATGTGCTTAGCGCATTCTTGTGTTCAAAGGCTTTTGTAAAACAAAGCGTTGCAGGAGGCGCAATCGTTAATGTTTCGTCCATTGCCTCTCGTACTGGTGCTCCTTTTGAATACGTCGACTATGCGACGTCGAAAGGGGCAATGGATTCATTCACCAAAGGGCTTTCATTAGAACTTGCTGCGAAGAACATTCGTGTAAACAGCGTCCGGCCTGGTTTTATTAAAACAGACATTCATGCCGATGGTGGTGAACCTGGCAGAGTAGAACGGTTAAGCTCACAAATTCCTATGCAGCGGGGCGGTACAGCAGATGAAGTCGCACAGGCGATAGCCTGGCTTCTATCACCTCAGTCTTCATATATTACAGGGTCGTTTATTGATTTAGCGGGTGGGAAGTAAAGCGCGTGATAACACTCAGAGATTTTAAAATGAGCGATGTAGGTAGACTGGTAGATATTTTGAATCAACCGTCGGTCACGCAATTTCTGTCGACAAAAATTCCCAGCCCTTATACAAAAGAAGATGCCACATGGTGGATTCAAGAGGGGAGCAAAGAGGGTTTTATAAAAGCTGTAGAGTACTACGGCGAGTTAGTAGGGTGTATTGGTGTTAACCCTGGAAACTTTGAATATGAAAGAGCCGGAGAGGTCGGGTACTGGCTTTGTTCATCACATTGGCGAAAAGGGATTATGCGTGACGCGCTGCGCCAAATTATCGCCCTTACTTTCTCAAACACAAGTATAGAGCGCATTTTTGCCTGCGTATTTTCATCCAATCTTGCTTCGCAAAAGCTGCTGTTAGATGCAGGGTTTAAGCAAGAAGCGATATTGCAACGCGCCATTTTTAAAAATGGACGGTTTTACGATAGCCATATTTTTGCCATTTTGAGGTAGCTCTGCGATGGTGACTTTAGTACCCGCAAAGCGTTGAGTGGTTTCCATTGATACGGATATTTATTTTGCTGCCTTATTCGCGGCAACGCCTTCAATCACCCCTGCGGCTGCAAGGTTCATCAATCGACGAAACCTCGGACATTCCAAATGACTCGGTGCTGTGCAAGCAGCTGCATGCTGCAGACCATCACGCATTGCTTCTAATTTTTTGATTGTTCCATCTAATTCGCTCGCTTTTTTAAGTAGCAGAGCGCGGTCTATATCAGGCTTTGCATCGGTTCCTAATATCCCAGAAATTTCTTCCAGTGAAAAACCAGCTGCGCGGCCTAGTGCGATTAATTCAAGGCGCTCTAAAACGTTTGAGCTAAATACGCGACGTATACCTTGTCGACCAATAGATTTGATAAGGCCTTTTTCTTCATAAAAGCGCAGTGTTGATGCCGACACTCCTGACTTTTTGGCGACCTGAGATATTTCCATACTTTTTCCCAAAGGAATGCTTGACTTAAAGTTAACTTGAAGTTGTAGGCTAGCATCTCATGTTAATTGAAACTAGTTATTGAGAGTGAATATGCAAAGTATTGTTTTTATCTTGCTGATAGGTATTGGAGCTACTTTAGTGATGGATTTGTGGGCCTTGTTGAGAAAGCAATTGTTTGGTATTGCCCCTACCAATTGGGGCATGGTGGGGCGCTGGATAGGGCACATGAGAAAAGGGCAGTTTCGTCATACTTCTATTTCAAGTGCCCATGCTGTTCACGGGGAAAGTACTATTGGGTGGACAGCCCATTACCTAATTGGAATTGCCTATGCAGCACTGCTTATTTTCATATGCGGAGAGTCTTGGTTGTTCGAACCGACGCTAGGTCCAGCAGTGGCGGCCGGTATCGCTACAGTCGTTGCACCGTTTTTTATATTGCAGCCAGGTATGGGGGCGGGTATTGCCGCATCGAAAACGCCTAATCCCAATAACGCTCGGTTACACAGCATTATTAATCACGTCGTATTTGGCGTTGGGCTGTACCTTTCGGCTATGATACTAAAGCTCGTCTTGTCATTAGAATTATTGAATTGATCGAGCGATGAATAAAAGTGAAAGCTGCAGAATGCTAGACAGAGCCTGACAACAGTGAGGCGTTGATTCGTAGAATAAGCAATTAGAGAGCATTCAGTTGGCGATTATTACAGTTGATGCCTTACCTTTTCTGACGCCAAGAAATGTAGCAAAGTGTTGATTGTCTTCACTGTATAGCCTAACAAAGCCTCCTTGCATACTGGATGAAATGTCTGCATCAAACATTAAGTCATCTACTAGACTATTTAATATTTCAGCGTCATCTGACGCCACCTCTATTGCACAAAGGTCATTATTGCAAACGGCCTCTTGATACAGTGCTGCGTCTTGCTCATTTAGTTTGTCGATAAGTGAATCTTGCAGATCGCTTTCTATTGAAAGGGTCTCACTAGTCTTTGGAGCAAACTTTATCGTCTCTACAAGGCCCTTTAATTCCGTAATAGTCAACGAACCTAAACGCTTAGTGTCTAATGTGGCAATGTCGTTATTGACCTGCAAAATGTAACTTGTATCGTCAATGGGTTCTTCTGGTTCAATCAAAGCGTGAACATTGGTTTCATCACTAGTTAGCTTTTCATTTTTTAGCTCAGCGTCAGTATCGACTTTCGTCACCGTAAGTTCTTCCGCTGAAGTTAGTGCTTGAGACGAAGTTGAACCTGACTTATCCGCGTGGGGAACTGCTGTATTGTTTAGGTTAGTTGCTTGGCCTTGTTTCTGAAGACGTGGCTCACTGGTTAACGAACCGATAAAGTAACCCACAGTAGTGAACAATACTGCGGTCAAAACAAAAGAGAGTTTTTTCAATATAAATATCCTTATTTCAATAACTGAAAGATGTTGTGCTTGTTGTGGGTAAGATTACCTCTGTCAAAAGCGCTATTCCGTATGCTCCTAACCAACAGTTCCTGTAAAGCGTGTCACCGTACTATAAAGATTAAAACACAAACCAAGAACAACATATCACAATGAATAACGAAATTACTTACCTCAATTGCTGATAAGAAAGTTTAAAATATCAAAACGGCCACAATTATTTATTTGTTCTTAATAATTAACCGGAAAAAAACAGGATGAAAATTTCACTGGAAGAGATAAACAAATCTAACTATGAGCAGGTTTGTGACTTGGATGTAGCGGAAAATCAGCAAGGGTTTGTTGCGTGCAATATGTGGTCGTTGGTTGAGTCTTTCTACAACGAGAACCATACCTGCAAAGCCATTTATTGCAACGACCAGCCCGTAGGATTCTTGATGTGGGTTCAGGAAACGCCAACTAAGGTGTCCATTTGGCGCTTTATGATAGATGAGAGCCACCAAAACAAAGGGATTGGCAGAGTTGCTTTATCTGAAGCTATCACGCTTATAAAGCAAACTTCCGAGCTCAAATTTATTGAGATATGCTATAACCCTAAGAATCCTGTCGCCAAAGCCTTCTATTCAAGCTTTGGTTTCGAAGAGGTGGGGTTAGATGAAGATGGCGAAGACATGCTTGCTGTTATAGCCATTTAGCCACGATTTAAATTAGAAACAGCGAAATGAGAGAAATCGTAAGATATGGACGTCATAGATATTAAGACTTTTATTCCAAGCAAAAACTACGATATTTCTAAAGCATTTTATTCTGAGATTGGATTTAATGCTTCATACGTAAATGAAGACCTAACACTGTTTGAGAATGGTGATTGTCTATTCTTTCTCCAGCGCTTCTATAATACTGAATTGGCGAATAACTTTATGCTACAAATATGTGTAGCAGACATTCAGGACTCTTTTGATTTGTGCTCGCGCTCGTTACATAAAACGAAAATTTCGCCAATTGAGCAACAACATTGGGGAAGCGTTTTCTATCTGTGGGGCCCGTCGGGCGAACTACTTCACATTACCGAATTAGGTAGCTAGCTTTTGCGAGAACGAGGGGCAGAATGACCAATGATGCATACGAATTACACAATTAAAGAAAGTCCTCCGTCAGTTGAAGACTTTGCCAGTTTAAGAAAATTAATTGGATGGAGTAACCCGTGTCTATCGGTTGTTCAAAAAAGTATTGATGCCTCGTTGTTTTGGGCAACAATTTACTTCGATAACAATCTTGTAGGTTGTGGTCGAGTGATTGGCGATGGCGCAATGTATTTTTATATTCAAGACGTCATTATTCATCCAGAACATCAGAATAAAGGCTTGGGATCGAAAATAATGAACACGTTGATTAGACATTTAGAGTCTTGCTGCGCACCTGGCGCAACCATTGGCTTGTTGGCTGCGCACGGTAAAGAGAGTTTTTATCTTAAATTCGGTTTTGAACCTCGTGATGGTGAAAGTTTAGGTTTAGGCATGTGCAGGTTTATTTAGCTAATTGGTCATTAACGCGGCATGAGAGTCTCAGGAGTCCTCAAGTTTTCTAGTCACTTGGTATTATGATAATTGCCTATTAATTATCGGCAGCTTTCTGTCCTAAGGCGGCAAGTTCCTTCCGCTTTTTATGAATTGGATGGCGATGGATATTAAATTCCTTCAGCACTGAAAAGCTATATCTCCCTGAAATTAGCCGCCTTATCTAACACGCTTAAAAGTAGCGTTCTCAACGCGACTTGTAGCCTCTCTTTGGTGTGAATTTTGCAGAAGCTTGTTTAAAGACACTGAAAATGTCGGTTTGCGTAGTAGCTGATCACTGTTTTTCGATGAGTTTTTGCTTCTTTCCGATAGAAATTTGACGTTTTTCACTGGACACGTGTAATGAAAAGTATGACAAAACCTGTCTCTTACGCTTTGCTGACAGAAAATGGTCGCTTAGTCGCGAAAGCCTTGGCGTATACCGCGCTTCTCTTGGGCTTACTCTCTGGTTGCTCTTCATCTGACGAACCTAAGAGTCAATTTGCGCAAACCGATGCCAGCGACGTATCGGCATTGGGGAATGTGGAATACCATACCTATATGTTGGCAAACGAACTTTTTGCTGATGTGGGTCCAGCACGTCAGTCTCGCTATGCGGTAGTTGGCTTTGTACCTGCCGATACCATGAAATACAGTGCTGATCATCAACATCCGCTAATGTTGTTGGGCCATCAACTTGAACAGGGAATGATTACTGAGGCCACGAAAAGAGGCTTTTCTACTCAAGAATTTAAGCTTTCGAACGATATAATTGTTAGTAACGAAAGCGACAGAGTATTAACCCGCGATATCGACCAGCTTTCCAACATTGAGCGCGTCGATTTTTATATTACCGGCACCATGGTGTATCAAGAGTCTGGTGCGGTGGTTAACGCTCGAATTATCAACGCTAGAAATAAAAACATTGTCGCTGCAGCAACACGCTTTTTCCCTGCCGAACTGTTTTGGCGCGAAGAACAAGTAACCACCAGAAACGGCAAGTTATACAGAACTGAAGGTACGAGGTAACCCCATGAAAAGACGAAATCAATACGCGGCGCTTTCGCTTTGTGCTTCACTGCTAAGCGTTAGCGGGTGTTCTATGATGATGGGGGAAGAAGAGGTAGCCGAACAAGCGCCTCAGCGCCCGGTCATGAATGTGATTGATATTACTGCCGCCGACCGCGCTCCTTCAAAGCCAGTTGAAAATACCAGTGATACCCAGTCTCAGGGTATGGACGCATACGGCGCTATCGGTCAACCTCCTTTGTATTCGAGCGTACAGGGCGCGTATAAAGGTCGACCTCTAACCAAGCACATTGGCGACTATGTGAAGAACATGGCGCAAGACTTAATTGCCAATATGGAATATGTGAATAACAAAACACCTATTGGTGTAACCCATTTTGCACTGCTAGATACTGACTTGCAGAAAACAGACTTGCTTGGTCGTCAGATGGCGGAATCTTTCGTTCACGAACTGCATAAATTCCGCGTGCCGGTTATCGACTTCAAAGCCACCGAGTATATTCGCATTACTGACGATGGCGATTTTGTATTAAGCCGAGACTATCTGGAATTGAGCAGCAGCCTTCCTATTGAATACGTGTTAACGGGAACGATGACAAAGCACCAAGGTGGCGTGTTAGTTAACGCTCGTATTTTGGGCATGGAGTCGCGCGCAGTTGTGGCAACTGCGCAAATGTTAGTGCCGTTCTACGTAGTAGATGCACTTATTCCAAGTGACGGTAGCCAGCAAAACGGTATGCGCGATGGCGTTAAGCTAAGTCGCGGCTAGGAGTTTCAGCATGGTGTTTACAAAGAAGCTTGTGTCAAGCAGTTGGGCAGCCGCTGGCGTAATGCTGAGTGTATGTATGACAGGGTGCACTAGCACAGAGTCTATTGGCTCATTTTGGTTAGGTGAAGACGGTGAAATTACTCATCACGCCGAGCCAGTGCCTGTACCAAGCCGCTCAGGGCTGGAGTACACACCAGATTCTCGCGATAGACAATATCAACAGCACGTGGAAGTCGAACCCGGCTATAAAGACCCACTACATCATGGCTATTCACCTTCACAAACGCATAAGCGCTTAAATGATTACGCCTCGCAACTTGCGATGGAGTTAATGGACAATGCAACCCGTCTTACGCAGCAAGATATGGTGGGTGTGGCGAGCTTTGTGAGGCTTAATCAGTCGTTGAGCGACAGCACCGTGTTAGGCAATCAGCTTTCAGAGTATCTAATAGCCGAGCTACAAGACTTTGGGTTAGCGGTTGTCGACTTTAAGCTTGCAGGTGGCATTACCGTAACGCCAGTCGGCGATTTCGTACTTACTCGAGATGGTACTGCACTCGCTAAACAGGTTGAAATGGACCATGTTGTAACTGGCACCATCATTGAAGATGACAGAGGCGTCCGCGTAAACGCCCGCATCGTGTCGCTGGAAAATAAACAAGTGGTGGCAAGCGCCAACGTATACATTCCCGCTTTTATCGTGATGGATTTAAATAAAATGGCTAGCGTAAACTAGCCATTTACTTCCTTTGCACTCTGTTTTCGAAAGCGAACTCATTGCATATTCGCTTTAAAACCTCTAAACATCCGATCTTTTGTGTCTAGGCACAGTAGAATTTTCACAAAGACCTCTCCTTTTATTTACCCTGACTTCTAATTGCTTCGCGAGTCATAAAGCGGCTTGTGTTCACTGCATTAAGCAAATCGTTACTTAAAGGTAGCGGCTCCTTACATAGACTGCTCACCAAGACCTCTGCCATTAAAGGTGCTGTGGTTAACCCTCGTGACCCTAAGCAAGTAAGCGTGGAAACTACGCTGCTTGGCAACACTGGCGCGCTAGTCAACGGCTTGCCCACGCCTAGCATAGTGTAGAGCTCTTTTAATGAATCAAAGTTATGTAGTGCACCGACAACAGGCTGGTGGTCGGGTGAACCTAAACGCGTAGCCGCTCTGGCTTTACCGTCATGTTGTAATGCTTGCACGATGTCGGTGTTTGCCAGCGCCTGTTCGTGTGTGGCGAGGTTCATTTCAGTTTCATCGCCTCGTACATCGGTACTTAAGTCGTTTTTAACGTAGGTTGAACCTAACGCGTGCCGACCTTCGAATACAGGTGTCATATAGCCTTTATGACACAACACAGTGTTAAGCTGTTCAATTGGCATTTGGGTGGGAATAGCTTCAACCTGGCCGCGAACAGGGCGAAGGGATAGGCTGTTAAAATCGCTAGCGTTTACCGCACCTGCACCAAGGGCAAGGATAAGGTGATCGGCAGTAATAACTTCTTCACTCTCAGCGCTATCTAAGTTAAAACGAATCTGCACCCGCTGCTTTGTTGTCTCAATTGCCTCATGAGATATATAGGTATGATTGGGTTTCAGCTCGAGTTTGCCACTTTGAAGTGCTTCTTCAATCATGGTATTAACTAGCTGTGGAGGAGAAATCCATCCGCCGAGGCCGATGTATAAGCCAGAGTAGGGAAGAGCTAGGTTAGCGATATCGCTTACTTCTTTGCTGTTCACCGGCTTGATCAAAGCTTCAGGCCATACGTCGGCAGCAGCCAATTTATTTTGGCGTTCTGCTACCTTGTCGTTAAAGCTTAGTTGAATAACACCACAGAAATCATGGGCAACGTCGGCTAGGCCACAGGCTTTTACATGTTCAAAAGTGTGGTCGTAGGCTTGTCTAGCATACAAAAAACTGTGCGCCTGAATGCGGCTGGCAATACTTGCTTCGCTATGGAGCTGCGGATAAAAGCCGCCTTGCGGGTTGCCAGAAGCGCCGCTTGCAAGGGTGTCACCATCAAAATACAAAGTAGTGCTAATGCCGCGTTTTACTAAAGCCAGGCATGCCGTAGCTGCTGCAAGGCCGGAGCCTACTACCGCGACTTCACTTGTTTTATCTAAACTGTCGTTCGCGTACCTATAGTAGGGGCCAGCAGGCAGGCGAAGTTTATGCTGCACATTCTCATGGTCTTGGTTAAAAACGCCGGTCAGCATGTCGCGCTTACGGCCAAAACCGTTGCGTTTTTTAATGGTAAAACCCACTCCAGCTAGCCCACGCTTTACGATTCCTGCGGCGGTAAAGGTTCCAAAGGTAGTTCCGGTTTTTGACAAGCGAGCCATTTGGCTAAACAGAGCATCTGTCCACATATCAGGGTTTTTGCTAGGTGCAAAACCATCTAAAAACCAGGCATCGATGAGGCCATTTTCAGGGGAATGCCACTGAGGTAGAAGATCGTGAACATCACCAATCCACAAGTCGAGTGTGGTTGAATGGTTGTCAAAATGAAGGCGATGACAACCTTCAAGTCCCATGGGATAAAGTGAAGCGAGTGCTTGCGCTTCGTCTTTAAGGGCAGGAAAAGCTTCTAGCGCACGCTGCATATCCTGTTGAGGCAGTGGAAACTTTTCGGTGGTAATAAAGTAGAGGCGCTTTAACGGATGATCAGGGTTCGCTGCTCTAAATTCGTTAAAGGCACGCATGGCGACCAAAAAGTTCAGCCCAGTTCCAAAACCTGTTTCGGCGATGACAAAAGTAGGGTTGCGCCACTGTTGCCAGCGCTCAGCAAGGTCGTTGCCTGCAACAAAAACGTGTTGGGTTTCATCAATTCCGCTGTCGTTAGAAAAATAAACGTCGTCAAAATGGTCGGCGACAGGCGTACCGCTCTCATTAAAATGAACCTGTGCATGCTTAGATTTCACTGTTTATTTTTCTCCGTTTATATTGTTTTGGTGTTAGCACTTTGAATTGGAGGCAGTTTTCACTACTTCATCAGCTTGCCCATCCGATGCTTGTTTTGAAGCGCCAGAATTAGCCTGCCTTTTAGATAAACAAGACACTTCTGCGAGTGTTGAAAAGTGCGGGATTACTTTACTGGTCACGAGCTGTACGCCAAGCATACCGCCAATAGTAACCCAAGAACCGTTAACGTTAATTAATCCGCGATGATCCATCGTAGGCGCTTCAGCTTCTGTTTTCGAGATAACCCAAGTGCCTTCGGCAATATCAAAGGTCCATATGGCGTCATCTGCAGTTGAAGGCTCGCCGTTATAGCCAATGCCATTATAGTTGTACGGATTAGTTGAGCCGCCAACAAAATAGATTTTATTGGTGGCTTCATTGCCCGCTGCCGCCATGCGATAGCGCGCAGCACCCGTTGGATGGTCAAGCGTGCGCCAATCAATCTTAAAAGGGTTTTGCTTATCAATTACGCCTTTAAAGCAGGCAGTTTCTGCAGCAAAGCTACGGCGTTTATCGCTGTGAGGTGTTACAGAAACGCCGTCACAAATTACCATAGTGTTATTAACGATGCCGCCAGCTTGCCCGAATACTGGATTGCCAAGAAAAGGGCTCGCCTGTTGCCATTGGCCGGTTTGCGTATCGTAAACCTGCACAAGGTTTACGTTGCCATCGTTGTGCCAGCCTGAAACTAAGTAAACGTAACGGTCTTGGTAAACTAAAGCAGTTGCATCATCAACAGGCACGGGCATAGGCGTTAATAGCGTATATTCCCCTGTTACAGGAGCGTATTTATAAACATCTGGCGTACTAATTTCATTGTGATCTTCATCAACCGTGTAACCGCCAAAAATATAAACGCTGTCATTAACGCCCACTGCTACGGAAGCCAAACGACCTTTTAGTGCAAGGCTGGATGGAACTGGGGGAAGGGCTTGCCACTGCCAAGGTTTATCTTTGCTATCAATAGGAAGCTGCCAAGCACGATTGTGCACGTCTTTATGGGTCTTGCCTTTGCCCAGCCCCATAAAACTAAATACATATTGTGTGTCGTCTATGGTTACAGAAGCTACGGCATTGTTTGAAACTGGCTCTGGTAGCGCGGGGAGGACGATAGGCGCAGCTGTTACTGAGACAGTCGCTGCAGAAGCAATGATAAAGGCAGCCACCACGAAAGAAAGTCGGGGTACCGTACTTTGAAAAATGCGTAGAGCAATGGTTCTTGGCTTTTTTAATAACACAGCAATCTTCAGTTTTATCTAAATTTCGAACGTTTGGCCGCGTATTCTACCTGTCACCTTTTTGTTTTTCCGCAAAAGTTTGTACCTGCTTAAAACTCTTCTTTTCTTATTGCTTTTGCAAATAACAATCTATCAGTAAAAACAATACGTTTATTTAATTGTTATTGTAAATAGTTTGTTAAATTTAGCGCTAAGTCTATTGAACATAGTTCAGGGAGAAGGTATGGCGGGCGTGTTTCACCAATGTGGTCAAAGCATTTGCAAACGCACTAGAGACGAAATGGATGATCGTGCACGTATCATAGCACGTGCACTGGCTGAGCAAGGTGTGTGCGATAACGATGTGGTAGCTATTTTTATGCGAAACCACGTCGATATATTTGAAATAGTAGAGGCATGCCGATATGTGGGTTCGCGCTATGTTCTGCTTAATTGGCACAGCCCCGTTGCCGAACTTTTGCCTATTTTAGACGACTGTGGCGCTAAAGTGCTATTCGCTCATCGCGATTTATTAAAGGGTGAGAATGCCCACGAAACGTTATTACAAGTTCCCACCTTGTCTGCGATATACACGATTAAAACGCCAAAAAGCATTTTAGAGCGCTATCATCTTACAGGTGATTCTAAACTGGCTTCGGAACCGAAAATCGGGGAGCGGTATCTGTGCCTTGATACGCTATTAGCTGCCCCAAACGCAAAGCGCCACAATGAACCGCCTAAGCGCTTTAAGGGCATGTTTCCCTACACATCTGGCAGCACTGGAAAGCCTAAAGGTATTAAGCGAGATGTAGACCTAACTCGGCCAGACCCTTATTTAATATTTAAAGGGCTGTCTGAAGCGTTAATGCAGCTATCAATAGGTGATCGCTTCTTCGTCTCGGCACCGCTTTATCACAGTGCACCACATGCGCTTACGCTCTGCTGTTTAGCAGCAGGTAATATTGATGTATACATTGAGCCTCAATTCGACCCCGAACGCTTTTTACAAGACATAGAGCGGTTTAAGCTGACTCACGCCTATATCGTTCCTACCATGATGGTGAGGCTACTTAAACTGCCAGAGTCGATAAGAAGCAAATACGACACTTCAAGTTTGCGTTTTGCCTTATCAACCGGGTCAGCACTGCCGAGCGATGTGAAAGAAGCAATGATTAACTGGTTTGGTCCAATTTTCTATGAGTCTTATGGCGCTAGTGAATTAGGCTTTATGACCTTAATTTCATCTCAAGAAGCATTAGATAAGCCAAATTCTGTGGGTAAGCCCATTCCGGGTGCCGCGATTAAAATACTGAGCGACGATAAAGAGGAGTGCGAAGTAGGTGATGTTGGCGTCATATACGCGCACCTTTCCATGTTCGCGCCATTCGAATATACCAATACTACGGGCACGCAAAGCGACTTACATGTTGGTGAATTCACGACATTAGGAGATATGGGTCATGTGGACGAAGATGGCTACTTATATATTTGCGATAGGAAAAAAGACATGATCATCTCAGGTGGCGCCAATATATTTCCTGCTGAAATAGAAAGCGTCATCATAGAAATGCCTGAAGTTGCAGACTGCGCGGTGTTCGGTGTGCCTGATGCTGAGTATGGTGAAAATGTTGTGGTGGCTGTTCAATGCTCACCCGACAACGCGCTGTCGATTGATGCGCTACATGGGTATTTAGATGGCAAACTGGCGCGGTTCAAGTGGCCTAAAATTTTGCAAATGCTCGATACTCTGCCCAGAGAAGATACGGGTAAAATATTTAAGAACAAACTTAGAGCCCAATTTACTTAATAAAAGAAACCGCTAAAGCTATTTTGAAGGTTTTATGAAGGTATAAATTAACGCTGGTCATGACCCTGTGCATTCATGCTACATTGGAAATATTCTGAACAAGAAAGCTTAGGCAAAGACGGCAGAAACGAAAAAGAAGGGAAGTGGGAAACTACCTGTTTATATACATAAGCCCAGAATTGAAACAGCTACTGCAACGCTCAAGTTTAGCAAATTTGAGTATGGCAATTGGCAGAGCAGACCACTTTACCATTCAAAATCGTTACCATAAGCCGCAACAACGCAAAGGGTAAACTATGAGAAGAGCAGTTATCACCGGTCTTGGTATCGTATCAAGCATCGGCGTAAATAAAGAAGACGTACTTGCTTCACTTAAAGCGGGTAAGTCTGGAATTACATTTTCAGAACAGTTCGCCGAAATGGGCCTTCGCAGCCAAGTTTGGGGCAACATCGACATCGATTTGAAAGACCATATTGACCGTAAAGCTATGCGCTTTATGGGCGATGCGGCAGGCTACGCATACGTGGCGATGCAACAAGCCATTGCAGACTCTGGTTTAGAAGATAGCGACATTTCAAACGAGCGCACAGGTATTATTGCTGGCTCAGGTGGCGCGTCTTCTGAAAACCAAGTGCTTTCTGCTGATATTCTTCGCGAAAAAGGCGTGAAGCGTGTTGGTCCATACATGGTTCCCCGCTGTATGGCATCTACGGTATCGGCTTGCTTAGCGACACCGTTTAAAATTCGTGGCGTGAACTATTCAATTGCCTCTGCGTGTGCAACTAGTGCCCACTGTATTGGTAATGCGCTAGAGCTTATTCAGCTTGGTAAGCAAGACGTAGTATTCGCCGGTGGCGGTGAAGAATTACATTGGTCACTATCAAGCCAATTCGACGCTATGGGCGCACTAAGCTCTAAATATAACGACAATCCTGCTGTGGCATCACGTACTTATGACGCAGCACGCGACGGCTTTGTAAGTTCTGGCGGCGGTGGTATGGTTGTTGTTGAAGAACTTGAGCACGCGCTTGCACGCGGCGCAAAAATCTACGGCGAAGTAGTAGGTTACGGCGCTACATCAGACGGCTTCGACATGGTTGCACCGTCGGGTGAAGGCGCAATTCGCTGTATGAAAATGGCAATGCAAAATATTGATGCGCCTATCGATTACTTGAATACCCACGGCACATCTACGCCTGTAGGTGACGTGAAGGAACTTGCGGCGATTCAAGAAGTGTTTGGCCAAGCGGGCGTACCTATTAGTGCAACCAAGTCGCTGACAGGTCACGCACTAGGAGCTGCGGGTGTAAACGAAGCTATTTACAGCTTGTTGATGATGGAGAATAACTTTATTGCGCCATCAATTAACATAGACACGTTAGACGACGCGGCACAAGGGCTAGATATTGTTACCCAAGCACGTGAAGCAACGTTAAACACAATTATGTCTAACAGCTTTGGCTTTGGCGGCACTAACGCAACGTTAGTTATGCAGCGTTACAACGGTTAATTGAAACCGCTTGAACCAGTAAGCTTTTTTAGCTTCAGTTAAGAAGTTTCAAAGAAGACAAAAGGGCGTAAACCTGAGCACCGTGGGTGTTTGTGTTTACGCCCTTTTTTGTTCCATTTTTCTATGAAAAGTGCCTAGGTATTATAGAGAAGACAATACCAATTACTTTTTAATTCTCTATTTAAGCTAACGCATCGGTCAGCTTGAACATTAATAGGTACATTTATATAGTGAGCAATAAATCAATTCAAAAAAAGATAGGAAATCATGAATGTAGCAGGGAAGTTTTTGTTTGGCTTATTCTTATCATTTTGTTTTTCAAGTTCGATATTGGCGCAACAGCTTACTTTAGAAGAGCATGTGTTAAATTCAAAAGTACTCAACGAAGAACAGAAAATAAGTGTTTACCTTCCTGAGAAGTATGGAGAAGATCCCACTCACAGATACCCAGTAATATATGCTTTGGACGGCAAGTATTATAAACAAATGGTAAGTGCGGTAATTGCACGCTTTTATGATGACTGGCTAATTCCTGAGACTATTGTGGTTACTATAGATAATGAAAACCGCATCAGAGATTATACACCTACTCCACACGCAACAGCTGATGTACTTAGCGGTAAAGCAGATGTTTTCCTAGACTATATCGAAAAAGAGCTTATCCCTTTTGTAGACAGTAATTATCAGACTTCTGAATTTAGAATTTTCGAAGGTCACTCTCTTGGAGGATTACTTTCGTTATATGCCGTTCAAGCTCGGCCTGAACTCTTTACAGCGCATTATGCTTTCAGCCCATCCCTTCACTGGGGAGATAATAAAACAGTAGAAAAAATTATTACTTACCTTTCATCTCGTAAATCCTTAAAGCAATTCATATATATGAATTTAGGTAATGAAATAGTAAAAAGTGAGTATGAAACAACTAATACAATGGCCGCTTCTTTTTTAAGGTTACAAACCTTTTTCAAAGAACACAGTGTTCCAGGGTTAAGGGTGAAAAGTGAAATTTTAAAAAAACTTCCCCATGCTGCAACGAATATATCCGGTTTGGTTAATGCAACAAACGAACTCTACAGGAATTGGGTTTTACCATTTGATGCAATAGAAGGAGGGCCTGAAGCCATTTCTGAACACTACGAAAAGCTATCTTCTGACCTTTATCAAGAAATTCAACCTCGTAAGGGGTCAATAAACTTCGCCGCAGACTACATGACCAATGGTGTTCACTCTCCAGAGAAAGGTATGAAGTTATTAAAATACAATGCATCATTATATCCAGACTCTGCGTGGGTTATTTTTAACTTAGCCAAAGGTTACGAGCAACGTGAGCAGGTGGATCTTGCAAAAAAATACGGACAAGAAGCTTTGAATTTGATAAATCAAGATGACGAAGAGTTAAAATCTTCAATTGCTAGTTTTCTAGATGCTCTATGATCCTAGATGACCCAACCGTTTGGTATATGTGATGGAAGATACATCAATTACGGTTATCTCATGTCGTTACCATTGCTAGCCACCATGTTTGTCTGTAGTTGCCAGAAAAGACTATTCTTCGGCTGCGTACATTTACCCGTCACTCAAGCTGCCTGTGATAATTTTGGCTCTTGTCTTCTCTAAATTAAAAAATGCTGATGTTTAACCAAGTCTGGTGTAATATTGCACCAGATAAGATTTATTGGAGTAAATGTCATGCCTCGTCAAAGTATCACTCTGACTGAAAAAAATGATGCGTGGCTCAAAAGTCATATTGAAGATACGCGAGAATATGCAAACAAAAGTGAACTCGTGAATGATTTAATTCGCCGGGCCAGACGCGCTGAGGAAATAAATCAAAAGCTCGTCAGTGCAGAGAGAAGCGGATTCATTGAACAATCGCCTGAAGATATGCTGAAAGAATTTAAGGCTGAATTAAAAAGATAAATGGAAAGCTACAAGTTATCGCTGAATGCCAAAGAGGATCTCAGGCGTATTTATACATATGGATTTGTAGAATTTGGCGAACTCCAAGCGGATAAGTATTTCGAAGGTTTTTTTCAGACATTTGAAAGAATTGCAAGTAATCCATCCGCATACCAATCAGTTGACCATATTCGACAGGGGTATAGACGCTGCGCTTATGGTTCAGACAGTATTTACTATCGATACAATGGTATTGAAGTTGAGATAATGGCAATTCTGGGTGGGCAAGACATCGTTGAATGGCTCTAAATCAAGCCAACAAACAAAACTCGGTGTCCGCTCTTTTTTTTGGCAGACCTTAAAGACGGAAACGAAGTTGCACCGCTCAATACATTTCGTCACGTACAAATCCATATCTGACTAAGTAAAACCCTAAGCTCACCCTAATATTAATAGAGGGCTACTGTGTTATTACTAAGTTTTCGGAAAATTACTACAAGGCATTCCATAGCGGAATTCTAGTATTAGTTAAAGCTTTTCAGCTAACTTTTGAATTGCTTCAACAACTATTTCTGGCTGCCTTTTCTGAATAGAATGCTGACGTTCCCCTGAAAAAATGATTGTGCTATTGGTAGAGCGAGTGGCAATGTCTTCCTGCAAAGTCGCCCATACCAAATCTCTGGTTTTTGTATTATCGATTTCAGAAGATGCTTTATTTCGCGCAACAACAACCAAAGGCAAATTGCCAAAGTTAGGCGTTAATTCATTTAATTCACTAAGGCTTCTTGGAAAGTATTCGGCTTCATCTAAGCTGGTATATTGATGTTTGGTTGTACTTTTTTTAGCTTTTTCTTCTGGATTAGTGTTGGAAAGGTACAATCTGGGAATACCGACAGGGGCTGCCCACATTCCAAATTTGAAAAGGTATTTTTGAAGATAATTCGTTTGAGGCATCTCCTCTATCTGATCTTCATGGGCAGAGTCTACCAACACCAAAGCGGCTATATATTCAGGATAGGTAAGGGCATAGCGCTGCATGTTAACCCCACCAAATGAATGGCCTACAAGGATAATTGGTCCAGTAATATCTTTGTCTTTTAGAACCGAGTGAAGTTCAGCGACAATGACTTTACTGTCTCTATCGTGCGGGCTTTCCTCACTCCACCCAAGGCCAGCTCTATCATAGGTAATAACCCGAGAAAACTGTGAGACTTCTTCTACTACTTTGTTCCAGACTGATGAGTCATCACCCATACCAGCGTCAAAAATTACGGTAACTTTTCCTGTTCCAGTGTCCTCGACATAAAGGCTATAGCCACAGATATCTATCATTTCTCCACGCTTGTCAAAAGAGGTGGAATCGACATAGCTTGAATATGACTGATATACAAAACCGACTAATAAAAGCATAACGATGCTGACAGATAAAATTTTCAACGCGAACTTTCCTTTTCTTTGCGTTTCCACGACTTTATTAATATTCCACAAATTCTTTAGCAATTCAGCTAGTTATTTCGGTTAGATAAACTGGTAACGACTAAACAAGGTATCTGGTTCGGGAATAGTGATTTTCCCGTAATGCCGTTTTACCAAACCTTCTTGTTGAAGTTCACCTAATAACTGGTTCACCGTTTGCCTACTGCTATTTATCATTTGCGCTAAAGACTCTTGCGAAAGGGTAAGTGTAATCGCGTTGTGTTTGGGCAAATGTTGACCGTAACTGGTGGTAAGCATTAAAAGCCGTTTTACCAGCTGGTGCTTAAGGCTAAGCCCTGCGCTTGAGTCAATAAACTGAAACGCACTGCGCACTCGCGTGCATAAAAGGCGAGTAAAATGCGGGTAGAGTTCAGGGAACTGTTCAAGCAGTGCTTTAAACGCGTTCTTTTGAATAATCGCTACCGTGCAATTTGTCTCGCAGAAGTTGTCGTGAGTACGGGGGAGGTCGTCAAACATCGATATCTCACCAAACCAGGTGCCGGGGCCCAGTAGCGCAAATAGCATCTCTCGACCATCTACGCCCACAGTGACAACTCTTAAACGGCCCTCGCATACACCATAGAAACCGACACCGTCTTCACCTTTGGCATGCAGTTGCTGCCCGGCTTTTAGGTGTTTTAGGCGCATCTTGTCGAACATGGCTTCCTGCAAATAGGGTGGGATCGCGCCAAACCAAGTAGAGCTAGCGAGAACAGGTTTAAACTTTTCCATTTAACAAATTTCTTACAATGTCGTATATCCGACAGTGTATAGCAATTACTGCGCGTAATGTAGGCGGTAAGAAAAAGTAAGTGGAAGTTTCATTGAAACGCTCAAGGTATCGAGCCTTCCACCTAGGGCTCACCCGCCTCAAATGAAATTAATTTGTACGTTAAAAGAGTAAAGCTATGACAGATTCAGTAAAGTCGAAAGTTAGCAGTGAAGAATGGCAAACCCGTGTTGATCTTGCCGCATGTTATCGCGCAGTTGCTATGTATGGTTGGGACGACCTCATTTTTACTCACATTTCTGCTCGTGTTCCTGGGCCTGACCATCATTTCTTGATTAATCCCTACGGTTTAATGTTTGATGAAGTTACGGCATCAAGCTTGGTTAAAGTTGATCTTCACGGTAACAAAGTAATGGAAAGTGAATACGACATTAACCCAGCAGGTTTTACTATTCATAGCGCCGTTCATGAGGCTAGAGACGATGCAAAGTGCGTGTTGCATTTGCATACAGCAGAAGGTGTGGCGGTATCCATTTTAGAAAAAGGACTGCAGCCTTACTCGCAACAGTCGCTTTTTCCGCTGGCGTCGCTTTCCTATCATGCCTACGAAGGCGTGGCGCTAAACCCAGAAGAAAAAGTGCGATTGGTTCGCGACCTTGGCGATACCCAATTTATGATTTTGCGCAATCACGGGCTTTTAACCTGTGCAGACAATATTCCCGATGCTTTCTTGTTTATGTTTATTATGCAGCGCGCCTGTGAAATTCAGTTAAAAGCGCAGGCCACAGGCAAACCGCTTATTCCAATTCATTCGGCAATTCTAGATGGCATTCGAATGCAGGCCGATCAAGTCACCCGGCAGGCTGGTGGTTCGTTAGCATGGCCGGGTATTAAACGACGCGTTGAACGCCGTTTCCCTGGTTACGACAAGTAACTATTTAAAGTTAACGTTATCCAATACCACGTTCGCAAAGGATGAAGTGGACAAAAAACGTGAGCTAAAGCGGTTTGCTCTAAGCGTTCCCGTTTTAAAGGATTGTATGAACTTCGGCCGTCTCTTTAATGTTGCGGCCAAACGTGCATCAAAATGACGTAAATTAAACGAATCACCGATAAGATAAATCAAGGGCGCTGGGTTACTAAAAGCCTAAGTTAAGGTACACTTAGCGCCATGAAAATACTTCTTGAAGATACCATTCCGTTTGGCACCGATTACCTTAATAGCGTAGGTGAGATTGAAACCTATGCGTGGCAATCTCTTGTGCCTGAAATGCTGCGCGATGTAGATATTCTTGCGCTACGTTCTACCACCAAGGTTACCCCTGAACTGCTGACCAGCGCTAACAAGCTTAAGTTTGTTACTACGGCAACGGCGGGGACCAATCATCTAGATAAAACGCATTTAGATAGCGTGGGTATTATGCATAGCAGTGCAGCAGGCTGTAATGCCGTAGCGGTTGCCGAGTACGTGTTGAGTGTTTTGCTGCACGCGCAAAAAGCCCAAAAGCTCGATTTATATAATGCGACAGTGGGAATAGTAGGTGCTGGTAATGTGGGAACTGCATTATCAAGAATTTTAATGGCAATTGGCGTTAAACACTGTCTGTATGACCCACCGCTACAGCAAGCGCTAGCAAAATCTGGTAAGAAGGAGCATAACGGTCAGTCATTTGTAGACTTAGCGCAAATAGCAAAGTGCGATGTTATCTCGCTTCACGTGCCTTTTATTAAAGGCGGCGAATATCCTACATATCAGATGATAGACGAAGTGTTTCTGGAAGGATTAACGTCAAACCAGCTGCTTATAAATGCGTGCCGGGGTGAGGTTATTGATGAAGTGGCACTACTTAGCGTACTTCAAGGGGAAAAAGCGCCAACGGTGGTACTCGACGTATTCGATAATGAGCCTGCCATAAATACAGCATTATTTGACTATGTTTGGTTCGTTACACCACATATCGCGGGGCACTCTGTAGAAGGCAAAGTGCGCGGTACGCAAATGATTTACGAGCAAATTTGTGACGTAGTGGGCAAAGCCCCAGACAAAGTGCTTAGCGACTTTTTAGAGAAAACCAATCCGATCAAAGTTGCGTTAAACTCGCCTGAGGCGGTGCGGTTGTCGGTTGAGGATCTCATTGCCGTATTCCACAATGTGTATGATGTAGCTATTGACGATGAGATAACGCGAAACGCGTTTGCGTCAGGCCATAATGAAACGCCAGAGACACACATAGCAAATACGTTCTCTACATTGCGCAAGCAATACAGAGTGCGTCGCGAGTGCAGCGCCTATGCGTTACACTTGCCAAAAAACACCAGTAAGCAAATCCAAGACACATTCACCAAACTGGGCTTTCACGTAAGTCTGGTTTAGTTATTTTAATATTAGGAGCATAAAGCATTATGTCGCAAGCGTTTGACGTAGCGGTACTTGGCGCCACAGGTCTAGTGGGCCAAACCATGATTGAACTATTAGAAGAGCGAGACTTTCCGGTAAACCGTTTGTATCCTCTTGCCAGTAAACGTTCAGCAGGTAGTACCGTGTCGTTTAAAGGCGAAGACATTGAAGTATTAGATGCTGATGATTTCGACTGGTCATTAGTGCAATTTGGCTTTTTCTCAGCTGGAGGCAGCATTTCTGCAAAATTTGCTCCGCTAGCGGCAGAGGAAGGCTGTATTGTTATCGACAATACTTCAGAGTTTCGTTACGAGCCAGATATCCCACTTGTGGTGCCAGAAGTTAACGCCCATGCACTGGCAGAATTTCGCAATAGAAACATTATTGCGAACCCAAATTGCTCAACCATTCAAATGTTGGTTGCACTTAAACCTATTCAAGACGCTGTTGGTATTGACCGTATTAACGTGTGCACATACCAGTCAGTTTCTGGTGCCGGTAAAGAAGCCATGGAAGAACTGGCTAAACAAACCGCAGGTTTGCTAAACGCACGTGAAGTAAAGCCAGAGTCGTTTAGTCGCCAAATTGCCTTTAACGTTATCCCTCAAATCGACGTATTCCAAGACAACGACTACACCAAAGAAGAAATGAAAATGCTGTGGGAAACCCAAAAAATTATGGGCGATCAAAGCATTTTGGTAAACGCCACGGCTGTGCGCGTACCGGTTTTCTATGGTCATGCTGAAGCTATTCACCTTGAAACGCGTTCGCCAATAGATGCGCAGCATGTTAAAGAGCTTTTAGCCGATGCGCCAGGCGTAACAGTTTACGACGGTAATGAGCAATTCCCAACGCAAGTAAGCAGCGCTAGTGGCAACGACATTGTGCATGTGGGGCGTATCAGGAATGATATTACTCATCCGTGTGGTTTAAATTTGTGGGTGGTGTCTGACAACATTCGCAAGGGTGCAGCGACAAACAGCATTCAAATTGCTGAGACACTCATTCGCGACTACTTGTAAGTATTCTACAGAGGTTCCGCCTCTGATTAATCGGATAAGCACAGGAAAAGGTAAACATTTTTCTGTGCTTGCCGATACGCAATGAAAGGGGCATTACCCGTTGCAATGAAGTGGCACTATTCAATGGGATAGAAAGACAGCACTCGAAGCTACTGAATGGCCGTTTTTAGCGAAAATTTGAGCATTAGAGCGCTTCAATACTACTGTCTAACTAGATCACCCTTAATAACTGGTTTATAGTTTGTAAAGTTAGGAATAGAACAACGTTAAAAACAATACTCAGTCAGACACTTAGGCGAACGGTAAGAACTCTATAAAGCGCGAATAAATCTTACTGCTAAGTTCAAAAAGACTGTAAAACGCTGGCTTGATTATTAATGGTTTCAAGGTGGCTTAAGAATAAAAATAAAAGCCAATATTTTCTTCCGTACTGATTGGCTAGAAAATCCGCCCATACGTCTCGGGTGGTAAAGACGCTTGAGGGCATATAGGACTGCTATGAAATTGCATTTGACGGGCTTACTTTTACTAACACTTTGTTTGTCTAGCCCTATTATCACTGTTGATGCACAAGAACGCGCTACCTTCTTAAAAGGTCCCAAAGACGCAACTGATCAGTATTCGGGCCTGGAATATGGGCCCATCGACGCCAACGATACCCTGTGGCGCATTGCTGAGCGCTATCGCCAAAACAATAACCTGAGCGTATATCAGGTTATGACCGCCATTTACGAGCTCAATCCAAACGCATTTGAAAACGGCAATTTAAATTTATTAGTTGATGGTGCGGTATTAAAGTTACCATCAGAGCGGTATATCGCCAGAATTGATAAGCAAAAAGCCCAGATGCGCGCTGAGCAGGATGATAGAACATTTGCTGAAATGCTTAATAAACCTGGCAGTAGCGTAAGAAACATCAAGCCTGCATCGCCTTTAGTCAATCAACAAGACTTGACGCAAACCCAAACTGATATTGAGCAGAAAATCACTCGCTTGGATCAGGAGCAAACCCGACAATTCGACGAACTGCGTATGCAGTTTGCAGCCTCACTGGAAAATGTTGAAGCGATTCTTAACGAAAACAGACGCTTGTACGAGCGTGTTGAGGCTGTTAATGGCGAGCTAGAAACCTTGCGTGGGCAAGTCGAAGGTGATGTTAAGAGCCAGCTTGATATGCAAGTGGCGCTTCAGCAAGAATTGCTCGACATGATCAAGGCCGAGCAAGCGCAGCGCGAAGCAGAAAAGCAGTCTTCGTTTTTAAGCGCACTTACCAGCCCTCTGAGTCTAATTATAGGCTCGGCAATTCTGTCACTATTGTTAGTTGGTGGCCTTATCATGTGGCTGCTTAAACGCAACAATAAGCCTGAAGAAGCGCCTGCGGCTGGACCTACGATTACAGCCGATAACGATGAAGTGCCGGTACCTGATTCTGACATTGGCGATCTTTCAAGTGCACTGGCCCCTGACTTTGATGATAAAGCAGAGTTGTCAGATGATGACTTGTTCAATGACGACGACCTACTTGATGACGTACTTACATCAGATTTAGAAGAAAGCCTAAATGACGAACTAGAAACCTTCGCCGACCTTGAAGACGACATGTTGGTGCCAGACGATGGCAGTGATGACTTGTTTGAAGCTGGCGATGATGAGCTTGATCAAAGTGAACTAGATAGTCTGTTTGATGACGATGACCTGTCAGATAAAGTATTAAACGAAAACGACGCAAACGACCTTGAAGGCTTCGACCTGTCAGGGGATGACGACATCTTTGATGAAGATGCTGCCGATGAAAGCGAGCCAGAGACGGAAGTTGCTGACGAGGCTACATCGACAGATGCCGATGATTTTGACATTGATGACTTGCTTGATGATGTACAAAGCCAAGACGCGGCAGAACTTGAGAGTGATGAGCTAGATGAGTCGGGCGACATAGACCCTGACGACATACTGGCTGAGGTCAACGGAACCACAGAATCTGACAACGTTGATGAAGACGATATCGACGCGTTGCTTGCAAGCTCGGTTGATGATTTATCTGACGCTGGCGAAGAAACAGAAAGTGTTTCTTCTTTGCCAACCGTAGAAGATGAGGACGATAAGCCTGAAATCAGTATTGACGATTTGCTAGAAGAGCACGGCGTTGATGCAGGTCTTACTGATGAGCTAGACAGCAATGACGACCTTATCAATGAGGATATGTTGAGCAAGCTCGACGACGAGATTAATCAGCAAAATAAAGAAATTGATAAAATCACCGACGATTTGTTAAATGAAATTGAGCAAATCGAAATGATGGGTGGCCTAGGTGAAGAAGATGACGAAGACGAAGATGATCTTGAGGAAGAAATAACAACTTCTTCGCCGTCGCCGCAGTCTATTCAGAGTCTTGATGCCATTACCGACGATTTAGACGAAATAGTCACCGACGAAATCGAAACTAACGCGGACTTCAGTGACCCTCTTTCCGATGAGCTTATTGCTGAGCTACAGGCGGAAGATGAGCTTGCTGAAGAGCCTTCAGCGGATCAAATGCCTTCAGCGGATCAACAGCCTTCAGCTGATGATGAGCTCGATGAAAGCGCTTCTAGCGATTTACCTACTCAATCCGATGAGGAAGGTGATTTTGACGATCCGTTTACTGATGAACTACTTGCAGAGCTTGAAGCAGAGTTAGATGGCGAGCCTGAAGTTAGTCCTGAAGCTCACGAAGAAGACGTAGATCTTGAAACGCCTGAAGGCGATGAAGAAGATGCAAGCGAAGATGATTTTAGCGACCCGCTAACTGATGAGTTGCTTGCTGAACTAGAAGCTGAAGAATCTAAAAGCAGTGAAGATGTAGATTTGCTGACAGACGAGCTACTTTCTGAGCTTGAGTCTGAAATAGAACCAGATGATGAAACAGATGCAGAGTTCGAACCTGAAGCTTTGAGCGAGTCAGAAGCAGAAGCTGAGCGAGAAGCTGACTTTGGAGATGCTGTAGAGTTAGAGACGGAAGCCCAGGGTGAAACGGAGTCAGAACTAGATTCAGAGCCGGAGTTTGGCACTGAAGTAGAAACAGAACAAGACGCTGATATTGAGCCTGAACTAGAAACGGAACTTGAGTCTGAACCAGCGACGGAGTCAGAGCTTGAATTTGAAGCTGAGCCTGAGCTTGAATCTGAATTAGAACAGGATATCGATTCTGAAACAGAACAAGACCAAGAACCAGAAGAAAAAGTTGAACCTGAAACTGAAGCTGAACCTGAAGCCGACTTGGAAGATGAAGTAGAGCTAGAGGCGGAAGCCGAAGGTGAACCAGAGTCAGAACTAGATTCAGAGCCAGAGTTTGGCACTGAAATAGGAGCAGAACAAGACGCTGAGATTGAGCCTGAACTAGAAACGGAACTTGAATCTGAGCCGGAGCCGGAATCAGAGCTAGAATTTGAAGCCGAATCTGAGTTAGAACAGGATATCGATTCTGAAACAGAACAAGACCAGGAACCAGAAGAAAAAGTTGAACCTGAAACTGAAGTTGAACCTGAAACTGAAACTGAAGCTGGACCTGAAACCGACTTGGAAGATGAAGTAAAGCTAGAGGCGGAAGCCGAAGGTGAACCAGAATTTGGCACTGAAGTAGATGCAGAACAAGACACTGAGATTGAGCCTGAATTAGAGGCGGAACTTGAATCTGAGCCAGAGCCAGAATCAGAGCTAGAATTCGAAGCTGAGCCTGAAACCGACTCGGAAGATGAAGTAGAGATAGAAACGGAAGCCGAGGCAGAACTACAGCCAGGAACAGGCGTAGAGCGAGAGCTCGACGCTGTCGACGAAAACGCCAAAGAAAAGGCGGAGGAAACGTCAGACGATCCACTAGATGACGCTATTGAAGCGTTTGAAAGACAGATGATGGATGATATTCCTTCGTTCAGTCAGATGGATACGGAAGAGCCATCAGCGCAGGAAAAGCCATCAGCGCCAACAGAGCCAGCGGAAGATGCTTCAGCAGAAGACAGTGATGAATACGACGACAGCCTGTTAAACGCTGCGTATGACGAAGTAGAAAGCTTTGAATTAGAGCAAGAAATTGACGGTGTAGTAGACGGTGAAGATGAAGGTGACGAAATATCATCAGAATCTAGTGCTGCTGAAGAATCGAGTTCACCTGAAGAAACTGATTTAAACCAAAGCGATTCAGATAAGAACAGCGAAGAAGACTTTAACGAACTTGACGATGTTCCTGGCCTTGACGACTGGCTGTCTGCTTCCGATGACGACGATCATGTAGACGACAACGAGATTCTTGACGATCTTGACAGTGCGGAATTCGATGAGCTTCTTCAAAGTCTTGAGTCAGACGCTATTGTTGATACAAGTGATGTCGACACCAGTGAAATTGAAAGTGATGACGACGGTCAGGATCCAGAAGCATCTTCAGCAGAGAGTGAAGATACTTTCGAACTTGAGCAGGAAGATGATGAAGCCACATTCGAGTTAGAAGGGAGTGACGACAACCTTGGATTCGACGAAAGCGATGATACGTTTGAACTAGACGAAGAAGATGAAACCTTTGAGCTAGACGAAGATGGTGCTTTTGAGTCTGAGCAAGAAGACGACGAAGATACTTTCGCCCTTGAAGAAGATGATTCGGAACTTGCATTAGACGACCTTGAAATTCCAGATGATGTGGAATTGGATATTGCCACGCCAACTGAAATTGAAGAGGACGAACAAGAGGCTCAATCTGTTGAGACTGAAAAGGCTCAAGAGGATGATCTTAAACTCGATAACCCTGATTTAGATCTTGCCGCCTTACTTAGTGATGTCGATGGTGAAAGTGACGCGCAAACGCCACAAGAAGACTTCCTTGATGTGGAGGCTTTAATGGACGATGGCGATGATGCAGATGCTATTGACCCGGATAGCCAAGCTCTAGATCTTGATGTAAGTTTATCTGACTTCACAGGTGTATCTGATGAAGATACGGTGATTGATATAGATAAAGACGCAGGGCAAAACGCTAACCTGGACTTAGCTCGTGCCTATATTGAAATGGACGATGTGGACGCTGCAAAAGAGTTACTCGAAGAAGTGATGAAAGAGGGTAGCGAAGAGCAAAAACAGGAAGCTGCAGCGATTATAGCGAATATCGCCTAGATAATCTGTGCGAACGCACACAATAGATTGTTCGCCAGACATAATGAACGGCCAGTATATTTACAAGATATACAGGCCGTTTTTGTTTTAGGTGATGTACATTTATTTTCTATGACCTAAAAGAGTTTTGCGTATTAGCGGCATTGCATGTTGCAAGCGACATGACTACACTTAGCGCCTTTTCAGAAACGGGGTAATACAGATATGGGGCGAATTGCCTTAGGGATTGAATACGACGGTGCTGCTGTATACGGATGGCAACGCCAGCGTGAAGTACCAAGTGTTCAAGAACATCTTGAAAAGGCACTATCGACAGTAGCCAACGAACCCATTGAAGTGCAGTGCGCTGGACGTACCGATGCTGGTGTACATGCTACTGGGCAAGTAGTTCACTTTAACTGCGATGCGCCACGCTCAGAGCGCGCTTGGACACTCGGTGTAAATGCGAACCTACCAAATTCTGTTGCGGTTACTTGGGCAAAGAACGTCAGCGATGACTTTCATGCACGTTTTTCTGCGACCCATCGCCGCTATCGTTACGTAATTCATAATGCGAAAATGCGTCCTGCTATTCTCCATTCCGGTGTAACCCATATTCACCGCGAATTAGACGAGAAAAAAATGCATGTTGCCGCACAAGCATTGTTAGGCGAGCAAGACTTTACCTCGTTCCGCGCAGCGCTTTGCCAAAGTAAAACGCCGTTTCGCAATGTTACTGATGTAAGCGTATATCGCCAAGGGCGATACGTTATAATTGATATTCGCGCCAATGCTTTCTTGCATCATATGGTTCGCAATATCACGGGCGCGCTTGTTGAGATTGGGGCAGGGGAACAAGACGTAAATTGGATAGCTCACTTGCTAAGTCTGAAAGACAGAAGTAAATCTGCAGCCACGGCGAGGCCAAATGGGTTGTACTTGGTAGACGTAAACTACCCTGAAGAGCATAACCTGCCTAAAGGGCCTTTGGGGCCGTTGTTTTTGCCAGATCGCACATAGCACTGTCGATGCATACAAGGAAGTAATGTGACCGCGTTTCAATTTTTATCAAGAGCTTTTGGTTTGCTACTGTGTTTAACGGCATTAGCGTGTGGTGCCGATACAAAAGATAAATCCCCTAAGGTACGTTTCGCGGTTAACACACCAGGCGCTGCCCCTTATTTATATTATGATGAGAACTCAAAACGCTATGAAGGCATAGTCGTCGATTTTTTCAACTCGGGTGAACTATTAAATCAGTTTCAAGTAATTTACTTAGACTCAAATCGAACGAGAAGTGAAGGTTTATTAAAATCGTCATCGATAGATTTGTTTTTGTCTTCTGAAAGCTGGATAAGTAAACCGAACGACTTTCTGTTTAGCGAAGAGTTGATAAAGCACGACAGCTATATCTACTCAACTTCAAATTTTGAAGGGCCATTTGTACCTGAGGAAAATTTATCTTCTAGTATTTGTACTAGATACGGCTTTACTTATCCCGTTTTACAGCCGTTTTTTGAGAGAAAAGAAGACAATATTCAGAGGGTTGACTCAAGTAGCCAATATACAATGGCTATGATGATGTCGAAAGGGCGCTGTGACTTTGCGATAATGAATGAGCACAACGCGCGTGCGGTTATGTTTAACAAGACATTTTGCTCTTCAGAGTTCTATCAGTCACCAAACGTTGTTAGTCGGACTCGTTTAGTGTTTGTTATTCGTTCTGATTTAAACTCTCTCAAAAATAAAATAGATAGTGCGCTGAAGCATTTTGTCGAAAGTGGGCAAAGGCAACTATCGCTAGAACGTCACTCAGGTATTAACCAGTTTCCAAAAATTCAATGTCACGGTGCTCGGTGAAACCTACATTCTATGAATCTCGCCAGTGATAATTTAAGTAAAAGCTAGCCGTAGTTAGCATTACTGATGTCTGCTGCCAACTTCTAAGACCAGTTTTGTTTTTTCCATTTCGTTGTATTGTGGTCTAATAGCGCGCTATATTAGGTAGCTGTTCTATTGTGTTACGTATTTTTTCTTTGTAATACAGTATGAAACTTAAAAAATTAATGTGTTGTTGACCACAAGTATGAACAAACATCAATCGTCATGGTCGGCAAACAAAAAACAAAGGATTCAATTTCCATGAGCTGGATTCAAAAAATTCTTCCTCGCACGCAAACATCAACCAAAGGTAACGTACCAGAAGGTATCTGGACGAAGTGTGGTTCATGCCAAGCAGTGCTATATAAGAGCGAACTGGAAAAACTTCAGGAAGTTTGCCCTAAATGTGACCATCACATGCGTATTACGGCGCGCCGCCGTATTGATGCGTTCTTAGACGATGGCGATCGCGTTGAGTTAGGTGCAGAGCATGAGCCACAAGACGTACTTAAGTTTAAAGACTCTAAGCGCTATAAAGACCGTATCGTTGCTGCACAAAAGGCAACGAACGAGAAAGACGCACTAGTGGTAATGCAGGGCAAGCTAAAAGGTATGCCGGTAGTGGTTGCGTGTTTTGAGTTTGCGTTTATGGGCGGCTCAATGGCATCGGTTGTAGGCGCTCGCTTCGTTGCTGCTGTTAATGCATGTTTAGAAAACGATATGCCGCTTATTTGCTTTAGTGCAAGTGGTGGTGCGCGTATGCAAGAAGCACTGATGTCGCTAATGCAAATGGCTAAAACATCTGCAGCGCTTGCCAAAATGAGTAAAAAAGGCCTGCCTTATATTAGTGTACTTACAGACCCTACAATGGGCGGTGTATCTGCAAGTTTGGCAATGCTTGGTGATGTTAACGTAGCCGAGCCAAAAGCGCTTATCGGCTTCGCAGGCCCTCGCGTAATTGAACAAACAGTAAGAGAAAAGCTGCCCGAAGGTTTCCAACGCAGTGAATTCCTTGTTGAGAAAGGTGCAATTGATATGATTGTTGACCGCAGAGATATGCGTGATAGATTACACAGCCTGTTGGTTAAGTTGCATTATAAGAATTAGTGAATAACGAAAACAATCTAAATACTGGCTCAGCGCCACACGCAGAAAACGCCTCAGCGTCTTCATCTTCGCAAAAAAGCCTGAGCCAGTGGTTATCCTACCTAGAATCTATTCATCCTAGCGCCATCGATATGGGGCTAGACAGAGTGAAAGAAGTGGCCAATGCCATGGCACTTTCACTTAGCCAGTCTTTGGTTATTACTGTTGCAGGCACTAACGGTAAAGGCACAACGTGTCGCTTGCTCGAACAGGCCATGCTATCGCAAGGTAAAAGTGTTGCGGTATACAGTTCACCCCATTTAACCGACTATCGTGAACGCGTGCGCTACAACGGCGAATTACCGCCTGCCGATGAATTTGTAAGTGCATTTGAGTTTGTTGAAAACGCGCGGAAAGACACGGTTGGCGAACCTATTACTCTAACTTACTTTGAGTTCGGTACGCTGGCTGCCATGAAAATGATGCAGTCATGGGCTGTTGATGTGGTCATTCTTGAAGTAGGCCTGGGTGGACGATTGGATGCCACCAACATTATTGATCCCGACCTTGCTGTTATTACAACTATCGATCTTGACCATCAAGATTGGCTTGGCAATACCCGCGAAAAAATTGCTCGAGAAAAAGCGGGCATTATGCGCAAAAACGGCAATGCAGTGGTTGGTGAACTGTTTCCTCCATCATCGCTTTACGATGTGGCTAAAGAGCTACAAGCTAACGTACGTTGGGCTACACAAGATTTCGAAACAGTGGTAGCAAGTGATTACAGTGAGTGGAGCTGGAAAGGGAAGAGCAATAGTTACACGTCGCTACCTTACCCTAAAATTCCGCTTCAAAATGCGAGTACTGCGTTGGCCGCACTGGAGCTACTAGATTTACTGCCCGAAGAAAGCGTGGTAAGAGATATTATTGAGAACACCACCATGCCGGGGCGCCAGCAGACTATCAGTGATTCCCCGTTAGTCGTTGTAGACGTTGCCCATAATCCACAAGCTACTACGGCCATGCAAGAGTGGTTAAATCGTTACAACGTTAGCCAGATGCGCGTTGTTGTGGGTATGCTTAAAGATAAGTCAATTGCTGAAACCTTGGCGCCACTTTCAGGGCTTAACGCCAAGTGGTACTTAGCATCCACAAGTGGCCCGAGAGGGTGTGAGGCAGAAGTACTTGAAAATGCACTTGTTAATGCCGGCACAACCATAGAGAATATAGAGACGTTTCAAACCGTGGCCTCGGCATATCAGCGCGCGCTTGCAGATTATCAAACTGGTGAACTTATTCTCGTTTTTGGTTCTTTTGTTACCGTAGCAGACGTGCTTGCTGAGCAAAATTAACACGTGCATTGTAGAGTAAAACCGTGTATTCAAGCAGGAGAGCACAGTGACATCGGCATTAAAGAATAGACTGGTGGGGACAATTATTGTTGTCGCCCTAGCGGTTATATTTTTACCAGACTTTCTTGATGGCAAAAAGCAAACAAACAGAGAACCTTTTGTCTCTGTTCCTGCTAATCCGCCTAAAAAGCCCATCGTAGAGCCTGAATCTTTTCCATCAGAGCGAGTAGCAAAAGCTGCAGTACCAGCGGTTGAAATTGAAGAAGAAACGGCATTAGATGACGAGCCGGTTTCTTCAGGCGCTGACGACAATGGTACTTCGGACGAAGCCACTGTTGCTAAAGCGCCAGCGGTTAAAGCTTTTGAAGAAGAAGACAAGCTAGCGAGTCAAACGGTTGTAGACACAAAAAGTGATGCTGCCGACGATGATGCAGGTTGGGTTATTCAACTCGGTAGTTTTCGTCATGAGAAAAACGTGAAGGCACTGCTCGCCAAGCTAGAAAAGGCTGGATATCGCGCATTTAGTCGCAAAATTCAAACCAGCTCTGGCCCGCTCAATAAAGTCTTTGTTGGCCCAGATTTAGACAAGAAAAAGCTGGAGTCGGCACTACCACATTTAAAAGAGCTTACGAGTCTTAAAGGTAAAGTCACCACGTTCAAAGTTGAGTAACGCGTGGTGTTCATCATGCTTGTCGAATTTAGCATGAATGGAGAGGCAGTGATTGGTATTACAGACTAGTAATATTTCTATCTTCTGTTAGAATGCGCGCCATCTCGCCAAAGGCTCGTTGCTTCACAATAAAAAGCAACATCAACGCAATAAAGAGACGATGAACTGGGTAGACTTTTCCATACTGGGTATCATTGCGGTATCTACCTTAATAAGCCTGATCAGAGGGTTTGTTAAAGAAGCCATCTCGCTAGTGGTGTGGTTTGCTGCACTCTTTATTTCAAGCAATTTCTACGCTGACCTCGCCGTTTATTTTACAGCCATTGACGACCCTTACTTAAAAAATGGTGCTGCAATTGCGGCATTGTTTGTCACCACGCTCATTCTGGGCGGCATGATTAATTACGTTATTAGCCAGCTGGTTCAGGCAACAGGGTTGTCTGGCACAGATAGGGCACTAGGTATAGTTTTTGGTGCACTGCGTGGCGTGCTTATAGTTAGCGCATTGCTCTTTTTTATGGACACCTTCACTGGCGCAGCCTCCTCAGATTGGTGGCAATCATCGGTGCTCATTCCCGAGTTTGGTGTCATCATAGAGTGGTTTTTCAGCTATGTGAAAGACTCCTCCAGTTTCTTAAATCCCGCTTGAAATAGGTAACGCACATGTGTGGTATAGTCGGAATAGTTGGTAAAACGCCCGTAGCTCAGTCACTGTACGACGGTCTAACGGTTATTCAACACCGAGGACAGGATGCCGCAGGCATTATGACTATCGACCAAAATATGTTTAATTTGCGCAAGGCAAATGGTTTGGTTCGAGACGTGTTTCATACCCGCCATATGAAAAGGTTGTCTGGCAACATGGGCATTGGTCACGTTCGCTATCCAACAGCGGGTACATCAAGCTCTGCAGAAGCGCAGCCGTTTTATGTAAACTCGCCGTTCGGTATTGCCTTTGCTCATAACGGTAATTTGACTAACGCGCATGAGTTACAAGAAGAAGTATTCCGCATTGCACGCCGCCATATCAACACCACCTCAGATTCAGAATTATTGCTTAACATTCTTGCTCATGAATTACAGCAAGTAGCGGGTTTAAGCGTAAGTGCGGAACACATTTTTGAAGTGGTAACGAAAGTTCACAAAAAGATCCGAGGTGCTTACGCAGTCGTTGCAGCCATTATCGGTCAAGGTATTGTTGCGTTTCGCGACCCGCACGGTATTCGCCCTCTTGCGCTAGGTAAGCGTATGAGCGAGTTAGGTGAGGAATGGATGGTGGCATCTGAAAGCGTGGCGCTTGATGCTGTTGGCTTCCAGTTCGTGCGCGATGTAATGCCAGGTGAAGCGGTATTCATTACCGAAGAAGGGCAATTGCACACCAGACAGTGTGCCGAAAACCCAGTAACCTCTCCGTGTATCTTTGAGTTTGTTTACTTTGCTCGCCCAGACAGCTTTATTGACGGTATCTCAGTTTATGCATCACGCGTAAACATGGGTCGTAAGCTAGGTGAAAAAATTAAGCGCGAATGGGCGGACCTGGATATCGACGTGGTTATTCCTATTCCAGAAACGTCCATGGATGTGGCGCTTCAAATCGCGAACACACTGGATTTGCCATATCGCCAAGGCTTCGTTAAAAACCGCTACATTGGCCGTACTTTCATTATGCCTGGCCAAACTATGCGTAAAAAATCAGTACGTCGTAAGCTAAACGCAATCTCATCTGAGTTTAAAGGTAAGAGTGTTCTACTTGTCGATGACTCTATCGTACGCGGGACTACATCAGGTCAAATCATTGAGATGGCGCGTGAGTCAGGTGCGAAGAAAGTGTACTTTGCGTCAGCTGCGCCAGAAATTCGTTTCCCTAATGTGTATGGAATCGATATGCCATCGGCAAACGAACTAATTGCTTATGGTCGTGAAATCGATCAAATTGCAGAGCTCATCCAAGCAGATGGCCTTATCTTCCAAGACATTTCTGACTTGGTGGATGCAGTTCGTGAGGAGAACGAATCTATCCAGCGTTTCGAAACGTCAGTGTTTGATGGTAACTATATTACTGCGGATATCGACCAAGAATACCTTGAGCGAATCGATATGTCGCGCGGTGAAGCTTCAAGAAAAGCGCCAGTGGTGCAAGCAGAGCTTAGCAACCTTGATGTGCATAATATTGATGCCGCTGATTAATGTTATACGCTCTTTGATATAACAAAAAGCCGCTTCTTAAAGCGGCTTTTTGAATGCTTTTAATTAATGTAGGAGGTTAGTGAACAAATACCGGTCCGCCGGACAGTCCCCATACCAATACCGAGCCTGTCATTAGGATAACGAGTAACACTAATCCGCATGTCACCACCGAACTTGAGTAAATGAAGCCTTTATCTTCAGGCATATGCATCAAAATAGGCACGCCAGAATAAAGCAAATACACCGAGTAGCTAATACCGACTAACAGAGCCGTCATCACCACCCAAAGTTCAGGGTAAAGACCTGCGAAGCCCACCATAAACAATGGAGTAGCCGTGTAAGCTGCAAGCTCTAGCGACTGAGTAAAAGTTGGCGTCGCATCAAACGCTTTCGCCAACTCATGAATAAGTACAGCCAACGCGACTACGCCTGCAATTAAGCCAAAATACATGCCTATGCCCATCATAATGGCAGTATTTTCGCTAAGGCGTATTATGTCACCAGCACCGATACTCCAGCCTGTATGAGCACTGGAGTAATACGCCACAAGTGAAGGGATAAGTGCTATAAAAGCGATATGGGTAAGCGCGTAAAAATAAGTTTCGTGTTTGGTATCAATGGTTTGCCACTCTTCTTTTGGATGAGTGTAAATACCAATTAAATGATTCAAAATCATAGAGCCCTGCCTTGTTAAACAACGTTATTATTTTAGAAAATATTGTTGTGAGGCAGGGAGAACACACGGACTAACCGTAAAACCAAGGAAACACACACAGCGCAAGGCGCCAAACTCTGCCGTTAACAATATGTTTACAAAGTGAGTGTGCAGCAGAAATCTAAAGCCGTCAATATAAATTGATTAATTTATAAACGGATGTAAAGCGTTACCTTAGCTGTGGTGCACCGGAGTGGAAACGCAATTCGTTGTCGTCGCTTTCAATCAACGACTTTTCAACGCTTCCGAAGTGGGCAACGCGCTCTGAAATATCGGTTTTAGCGATTTGCCCAGCAAGAGTAAGGTAGTCTTCGAAGTGTCTGGCCTCAGAGCGCAACAGCGACACATAGAACTTACCTAAATCTTCAGAAACATAAGGAGCAAGCTTCGCAAAGCGCTCGCAGGAGCGCGCTTCAATGTAGGCGCCACAAATAAGCTTATCGACAAGTTTTTCAGGTTCATAAGTACGTACGTGACGCAGCAAACCATTGGCGTAACGACTAGATGTAACTGATTTATATTCAAAGCCTAACTCGTGCATAATTTCTAATACTTGGTAGAAATGGTGAAGCTCTTCTTTAATTAGCATGACCATTTTATCTAGCATATCTTTTTTAAACGGGTCTAGCCCTTCAGTGTTAAACACATTTTTGGAAAGGTGCTTAGTATTAAGCGATTGCCAATCGCCTTCGTGGCGGTAAGTGAAGTCTTCGTAAGGTTTCAACCAGCCTAGCAATACCTTACTGGTTTCCTCATCGGCCACATAGCGGCGAAGTAGGTACATGGCCGACTGAGCTGCTTTTAGCTCACAAATTAGGTGGTCGGTAAGGATAACGCGAAGGTTTTCTTCTTTCTGCGCTTCGTCTATCCACGACTGGGGCGTCTCGCAATGTAAAAAATCATTAATTGGTGAAAGCAGAGACGTGACTTCAGAGGTGGAGATTACAGACATGTTGAAACTCAATTTTAAGTGCTACGGTTTTCAGTTACATTTGAATTTGGCTACTGCTGACGCTAGTCTCGGCAGTTTCGGTTTATAAAAGCACAAAATTCAGCGTATCTGAATTGGACCGCAATTTTACTTGATACCTACAAGCCCTTACAACTTAAAATAGAGACCAATAAATTACAAAATGAATTATCTTGCCCATCTTTTCTTAGCCCGACCAACTGCCGATTCTCAATTCGGTAACTTACTCGGAGACTTCAGGCGAGGTGTTGATATTAAAGAGCTTGGACAAGCGGTACAGCTAGGTCTTAAAAATCACTATGAAGTGGATAGGTTCACCGACAGTCATACCAGCGTCTTAGCAGCAAAGGCGTTATTTCATAAAAGTCGTCGGCGCTTTGCACCTGTGGCGCTGGATATCTACTTCGATCACTTGCTAATTAAACATTGGGCGTCGTTTACAGCACAGGGTTTTGACGACTTCAGGGAACAGAGTTTCGCATTGTTAGAACAGCGATTGCCCACTATGCCAAGAACGATGCAGCACAGTGTCGGGCATATGATAACCCATGACTGGTTTGAAGATTATGCTAAGGAAGAGGGCATTGCTAAGGCGATTGCTGTGGTTGCTAAACGTATTCGTTTCCCCAACACGTTTCATCTTGCTGTGGATGATATTAATGCGAACAGAGACGAGATTGAAGCGAGATTCTTAACGTTTTTCCCTGAACTCATTACACATATCAAAATTAATGGCCCTGAGAATATTTGAAAGGCTTAACCGTGTTACAGAAATGTATCGAAGAAATTGGTCGTTTTGTCGTTCATTGCTAAGCTGTCGTGTGAACAGCGATATAGTAAAGCGTGCAATACAAAGACAACACAAAAACGATAAAATTAACGACACTCAAAGATAATAATGATGAATATTCAATCCTTGGTTAGAAAGACATTGCCCGTATTATTAAGTATGGGGAAATATGAAAACAAAGCGCAGTCGCACGCGACCCTAGCATGGTTAACGGCAGCCTTAATTGCTTTTGTAAGCCTAACTTCAAGTGCTTCAGCGCAAGAAGAAAGTGCATCTGCACATGCTCGTTCAATAAAAATTGATAGCAGTATAGTGACAGAGCACGCAACTAAAATCCTAGGCAAGCGCGTAAAGTACAGTGCCACCACGGGTACTCAACCGGTTTGGAACAGTAAAGACGAAGCGGTTGCCACTTTGTTTTATACTTACTATCAGCGCACTGACGTAAAAGAGAATACTGAGCGCCCGCTTATTATTTCTTTTAACGGTGGTCCAGGCTCTGCGTCAGTGTGGATGCATGTAGCCTACACAGGCCCTCGTATTCTTAATATTGACGATGAAGGCTATCCGGTTCAGCCCTATGGTGTTCAAACTAATCCTTACTCTATTTTAGATGTGGCTGACATAGTGTTTGTTAACCCAGTAAACACAGGATATAGCCGAGTACTGCCTAAAGCTGACGGCAGCATGCCGTCGCAAGACGAGCAGCAGAAAATGTTTTTCGGCGTAAACGCTGATATTAGCTATTTGGCAGACTGGGTGAACACTTTCGTAACGCGCAATAACCGTTGGCGCTCGCCTAAATACCTTATTGGTGAAAGTTACGGTACGACGCGTGTTTCTGGGCTTGCTCTAGAACTGCAGAACCGCCAATGGATGTACTTAAACGGCGTTGTACTTGTATCGCCAACCGATATTGGTATAGAGCGCAACGGGCCGGTAAAAGCCGCTAATCGACTGCCTTATTTTGCTGCCGCGGCGTGGTATCACAATAAGCTTGAACCCGCGTTGCAAAACAAAGATCTTACTGAGCTATTGCCTGAAGTTGAAGACTTCACCATCAATACGCTTATTCCTGCTCTGGCCAAAGGTGGCTTCATTGGTGAAACGGAAAAGCGCGATGTGTTAAAGCAAATGGCGCGCTATTCTGGGTTAAGTGAAGCGTCTATTGCGCAAAACAACTTAGACGTGAGCACTGCATTTTTCTGGAAAGACTTACTGCGCGAGGAAGGGAAGACGCTAGGTCGTTTAGACAGCCGCTATTTGGGTATAGATGCTAAGCAAAGCGGCGACCGCCCTGACTATTGGGCTGAGCTAACATCATGGCTTCATTCGTTCACGCCCGCTATTAATTACTATTTGCGTGAAGAGTTAAACTACAAAACTGATATTAAGTACAACATGTTTGGAAACGTGCACCCATGGGATAGAAGCAATAATCAAACGGGTGAGAACTTGCGATTGGCCATGGCGCAAAACCCGTATCTGAATGTGATGATTCAAGCTGGCTATTACGACGGCGCAACGAACTACTTTGATGCCAAGTATACGATGTGGCAGCTCGATCAAAGTGGCAATTTAAAAGACCGTTTGAGCTTTAAGGGATATCGCAGCGGCCACATGATGTATCTGCGTCGCGACGATTTAAAACAGTCCAACCAAGACCTACGCGAGTTCATTAAAATGAGCACACCAGGCAAAGGCATACCTGCTGAATACAAGCGATAGTACGTCTGAAAATCTAAAGACAAGGATGTCAGGTTTTTTTACATTATATTAAACTAATTCATTATTTATTTTTTAAGCTTCTGTATTTAAAAGTGATTTTAGATTTGGCTTACACTTTGCTAAATCGGGTCTGCTAAATAATGAAATTCTTATTAACATAAACTACAAGGACGTATACATGAAAAAGTCTTCGCGTTTTTCATTATCCCTGTTGGCGAGCGCAGCGCTAGCATTCTCAATCTCAAGCACCACAGCCAATGCTTCAGTGCTCCTTTCCGGCTGGGAAGGCTCTACTGAAAGTGGGTTTGGTAACTTAGCGATGAATGGTAACGACGACGGTTCATCGGGCGCTATCGTATTTGACGCATTTGAATCGCTTGCCTTCGATAGTGGCGTAAATTTCTTTGGTACTTCATACGATAGATTCTTCATTAACAATAACGGTAATATTACCTTCAATGGTACCGTGAGCTCTTTTACGCCAAGACCCTTCCCCATAAGCAACCAGCCAATGATCGCGCCATTTTGGGGCGATGTAGATACGCGCTGTGCAGAGTGTGGCGACGTGTTTATCGGTTCACCGAATGAAAACACGCTGGTAGTGACATGGAACGATGTTGGTTACTACAGTCAAAACAGTAACCCCACAAACACGTTCCAATTAGTGTTAATTGATCGGGAAGACACAGGTGCGGGAAATTTCGACGTTGAGTTTAGATATGAAGATATCGGCTGGACTTCAGGTAGTGCGTCAGACGGCGTTCCAGCACAAGCGGGTTATGACGCCGGAGATGGGGAAAACTTTTTCACTGTGCCGGGGTCTCAAACCGCCGCTATCGCTGATATAGACGAAAGTAACAGCAACACGGGCACGCCTGGTATTTGGAAGTTTGCTATTCGCGATGGCGTACTACCGGGTGATACTCCAGAAAACCCTATATTGCCTATTGTTAATCCAGAAACACCGACAGACTATGAATTTGAATTCTCTATCGATGATCCAGATGAACTTGTATTCATCGACCCAGATGTAGCAGTAGGCTATGACTATATTGTAAATAGTGGTCCAAATATCGCGTCAGTACTTTTGCCTGAAGGTTACGACGACAACATGTTTGACCTATTTCTTTGGGACAATGTTCTGATGGATTGGTTCGATACAGGCACAGATATCACTGGTGGTGAGGAGTACGACTTCAATACCCCAGTTGACCGCTTCAGAATTATGGGAATAGATGTTTCGAATATGCTTGAGCCTACGCCGGACGCATTTGTAACCGGCCTCACTTTCGATGGTTCTGGCGTTGTTAATATGAACCAGAATGCCGTTACTGTATTTGTACCTGATCCTGTATCTGTGCCAACACCTAATACTCTATTTCTAATGCTAAGTGCAATGTTTGCTACGCTTGTTATAAGAAAGCGGAAGCAATAAAGTTGTCATAAAAGAGGGGGAGCGTGCGCTCCCCGTTTTGCTAAGAGGTGAAAGTGAAATATTTAGTAGCAGTTAGTTTAGTACTTGCATCGTTTTTTTCATGGGCTGTAACCACAAGTGACTTTGGTAGTTGGAGTTTGCTATGTAATGATTCATCTGTGTGTACGCTTAGCCAGCTCGTTGCCAAAGACAAAGAAGCAAAAAAAGTGCTATTGGGCGTCAACGTTGACTACTCCTATTCGCAAGATTTTCCAGTATTGAAAATAAAGCTTCCAAAAAATACACTCACTAAAAATGGTGTAGGAGTAAAAATAGACGATTTTGCATCCATACAAGTGCCATTCTCAGGCTGTGACGAGAAGTCTTGCCAAAGTATAGTGAAAATCGACAATGAACTTTTGAAACAAATGCACAATGGACAGACTATGCTAATAGCGTTTCAAAAATCTGAAAACCAGCAAGTTACCTTACCCATATCATTGACAGGTTTTGAGGAAGCTTACGTACAGCTAAATCAAAGTATTCAAAAGTAAATGCACAGATACTCGTCTATTTTTGATATTTTGACACGCTGAATGCGGCTAGCTGCGCTAAACATTCAGCGCAGCGCTCTTTCAGCATATCTCTGAATAGTCTTACTGCTGGAGTAATAGATTGGCGGCTAGGGCAAATCAGCCAAAGCTGTTTCGGTTTAGGTTGATATTCGGGCAACAAGGTTACAAGTCGACCCTTTAAAATGTCGTCGCACGCATCTAAGCCAGATTTAACAGCAACACCTTTACCCGCGACGGCCCAACGCTTTACTATTTCTCCGTCGTTTGCGGTTCTGTTGCCTCGCATTTTTATCTTCAGCGGTGTCCCTTTGTGAAAAAACTCCCATTCGTTATATACCTTGTCGTGTAGTTGGTAAAAAAGCCCGTTGTGTGCTTGCAAGTCTTCAAATTTTTCAGGGGCACCATGAGAGCTGATATAAGATGGGGAGGCAACAAGTAAACTTGGTACATCACAAATTTTGAAACCGTATACATTCGCATCGGTTGGAGTACCGTACCTTAGCGCTAAATCGACGGGATCGCGATAAAAGTCAATGTTGCTGTCACTCAGGTTGAGCTTTACGGTTATTTTGTCATGCAAATCCATAAAGTCATCTAGCCACGGCGCAATCACATTTCGGCCTAAATCAGACGATAAACCTAACCTAAGCTCGCCCTCAATCACGCCTGTATCGCCCTTTAAGTTCTGCTTGGCATTAGCCAGCATTGACATGGCTTCTTGGCACGTTGGCAAAAACCTTTCACCCGCAGACGACAGGCGTAGTGAGCGTGTAGTACGAACAAATAATTCGGCACCAAGGGCCTGTTCTACGCGTTTGACCGCAGCACTTGCGGTTGCTGTACGCATATTCAAATGTGTCGCTGCTGCAGTAATGTTTCTAAATTCAGCAACTTTTATTACTACATTCAAGTCGTCGAGTAACATGGCTTTCAAAAACTATTTGATAATGTTTCTTTTATTGTGCTGTTTATCCAAATTTAATCAAGAGTATGATGATGATATTACTCAAAGGAGAGACAAATGATGAAAGCTATTGGTTATACCCACTCACTTGGTATTAATGAGCCTAATGCACTGGTGGATATTGACATCGAAAAACCCAGCGCGTCGGGTCGAGATTTACTTGTAAAAATAAGTGCGATAGCAGTTAACCCGGTGGATTATAAAATTCGTCATCGCGTTAATCCTAATGGAGGTGATCCCAAAATTCTGGGGTGGGATGCAGTAGGTGAAATCGTTGATATAGGCGCTGATGTTACCGAGTTCGCAGTTGGTGACAGGGTTTACTACGCTGGCGACCTTACCAGAGCCGGCTCAAACGCAGAGTTTCAATTAGTTGATGAACGTATTGTCGGTAATGCGCCTAAGTCTCTGTCAGACAGCGATGCTGCGGCACTTCCTCTAACCACAATCACAGCGTACGAATTGTTGTTTGATCATCTTGCTCTAAGGCAACAAAGTGAAAAGAGCGATGAGGTTGTGCTTGTGGTAGGCGCAGCTGGTGGCGTGGGTTCTATTATGCTGCAATTGCTTAAAGTACTAACGGGGGCTACCGTGATCGCCACTGCCTCGCGCGAAAGCTCAAAAAGCTGGGTTCAGGAGTTAGGTGCCGACTACGTAGTGGATCACAGCAAGCCTATGGCTGAGCAAATCAAGGCGTTAAACATTGGTGAAGTGACTCATGTCGCAAGTTTAAATAATACGCACCAGTACATTGAAAGCTTTGTTGAAGTTATGAAGCCAAAGGGCAAGCTAGCGCTAATTGACGACCCAGAAACTCTTGACGTAGCCAAGCTTAAGCAGAAGAGCTTGTCACTTCATTGGGAGTTCATGTTTACGCGCTCAATGTTTGAAACCGACGATATGGCAGAGCAAAGCCGCTTACTTACTCATGTAGCATCGCTTATCGACGACGGTAAAATTAAGACTACTGTAGGCAAGCATTTAGGTAAAATAAATGCGGCTAACTTAATCGAGGCGCACAAAATTTTAGAAGAAGGGCGAGCTATCGGTAAGTTAGTGCTAGAGGGCTTCTAAAGAAAGCGTGCTTAAGGTTATATTCCGTAATACTATGCGCTAAATTAGGTGGTTTTGGCTAAGGTTTATAGCGCAAATGTTTGAATGGCTTGCGAGTCCAGAAGCTTGGGTGGCATTAGGCACCTTAATGGCATTAGAGATAGTGCTTGGTATTGATAACATAATCTTTATTTCAATATTGGTGGGCAGGCTACCTGAACATCAAAGAAATAAAGCACGTCAAATAGGCCTTGGTTTAGCCATGGGCTCGCGACTGTTATTGCTATTTAGTTTGGCTTGGGTAATGGGCTTAGTTAATCCGTTATTTAGCCTCTTTGGGAATGAAATATCTGGCCGTGACATTATTTTAGTGTTGGGCGGCCTCTTTCTTATTGCAAAATCAACCCACGAAATACATGCCAGTTTCGAGGTGACCGAAGCATCAACTACGGAAGTAGCAGCTTCTGGTTTTTTCTCAATTTTGGTTCAAATTGCGGTGCTCGATGTTATCTTTTCTCTCGACTCTGTTATCACAGCAGTAGGGTTAGTTGAACATTTAAGCATCATGGTTATTGCTATTGTTGCGTCAGTAGCAGTGATGCTAGTAGCTGCAAAGCCGATTGGCGACTTTGTGGATGCAAACCCAACCATCAAAATGCTGGCTTTATCGTTTTTGATTTTAGTGGGCTTTACCTTAATAACAGAAGGCTTTGATGTTCATGTACCTAAGGGGTATGTTTATTTTGCGATGGCGTTCTCTTTTATTGTAGAAATTCTGAATATTAAGGTTCGCTCGCGAAGAGCAAAGCAGGTCAGCACCATTCACTTGGCTAAAAAAATGAGTAACGACGGGAACTAGTCACTCGTAGGGGCGAGCCAGATAAACCGAAGGCACCATATTAAGGTGCCTTCTTTTTATGTGCTTAGCCTTGAACATTAACCAAAGTACGGCCAGAAATCTGCCCGTTTAAGATTGCGTCTATTTTTTCATTTACCGCATCAAGGGTCACTTCCTCGGTAAGGTCATCAAGGCAGTTTAGCTTCCATTCACTAGCAAGCTTGTCCCACAACCTCAATCTTGGAGGCATTGGGCATTGCACAGAGTCGATTCCAAGCAATGAAACGCCTCGCAAGATAAATGGAAATACACTCACGTTAAGATCTGCAGCAGCCGTAAGACCGCAGCACGTCACTGCGCCGCCATATTGCGTAGCTTTGATTGCCTGTGCTAGATACTCTCCGCCTACTGTATCAACGGCGCCAGCGAATTGCTCCTTAAGCATGGGGCGTTCTTTGTTTTCTAATAGTTCGTTGCGAGTTATCACTTTGCTTGCGCCAAGTGTCTTTAAAAATGACTCATGCTCTTTTTTTCCGGTGCATGCCACAACCGAAAAGCCAGCTTTGGCCAACAGGGCAACAGCGACAGAGCCCACGCCTCCTGTAGCGCCAGTGACTAGAATATCGCCTTTGTCAGGAGTCACGCCGTGTTCAACCAAGCCTTGTACCGATAGTCCTGCAGTAAAACCTGCGGTACCAATGATCATTGACTCTCTCAACGTAAGTCCATTTGGCTTAGCTACCGCCCATTCACTTGGAATTCTGATGTATTCGCCAAAGCCTCCAGCGGTATTCATGCCGAGGTCAAATCCGGTGACAATAACTTCGTCTCCTTCTTTAAAGCGATTGTCACCACACGATACCACTGTACCCGCGGCATCAATTCCTGGGGTATGAGGAAAGTTTCTGCTCACACCTGGATTGCCGGTGGCTGACAGTGCATCTTTGTAGTTAAGCGATGAATAATGCACCTTAATGAGTAGCGTGCCTTCAGGCAAGTCATCAAGTGAACGCTGCGTTACGTTGCGCGTGAAGGATTTATCTTCTTGCTTTTCTACAAGCAAAGCTTTAAACGATGTCATACCTGTCTCCGTTAGTCGAATGATTACGCTACCCATTGTGACGATATATAAACTTTGCGCAAGTATGCACTTTTTAGTAGGGTAGTACCCTAAAATATACTATTGGCGTGATGTAAACCCTTTGCTCGATTTAACAAAGACCACTGACATCAATGCTGACATTAATAATAATGCCTTTTACGTAGTGAATATGAACGTAATTACTCTAAGAGGGAGTAGTATGACCGCAACTTTGAACAGTGTAGTGGCAGAGGAAAGTGATGTGACATCAGACATTGACAATAACGCCGTCCTAAAAAGCCAGAAACAAGATAATGCGCCCAATGCTGCAGAAAATACGAACGACTCAAATCAATACATTTGTGGCGTAGCAGTATCCCTTGAGATAATAGGCGGTAAATGGAAAGGGGTTATTTTGTGGCACCTTTGCCATAAAACGCTACGTTTCAGTCAGTTGCGTAGACGATTGCAAGGCGTTACCCAAAAAATGCTTACACAGCAACTCAGAGAGTTAGAGCGTGATGGGTTGGTAAACAGGAAAGTGTATGCTGAAGTGCCCCCTCGTGTAGAGTATTCTCTTACCGATTTAGGCCGTACACTAGAGCCAACTTTACGTCAGCTATGTGACTGGGGTAGGGCGTATAACGACGACTACAGATAAAACACCAACACAAACTAATACGTCGTTTAGGTAAACGAGTACTGAGTTAATTCACAACAATACCAGTTTTTCTGGTGGGGCTTGTAATACTTAAATCGTAATGGCTAATCCAAGGTTTACGTGCCGCTAATGCGTTTAAGCGCATTGACGACACGTGTTAATTCCTGAATAGCTGAGCGCTAAGTAGCTAAACTATAGCTAAAGATTGCGCTTTAAGCAAGTAGCGTGTTGATTGACAATACGCTTTCTTCACCATTATCCACCGTATGAATAGTTGCATCCATTGTGCTGAAGTTCACGTTTAGTGACGCCGCATGGTTGCCGTTTTTCCACGAAAGCACGAATACGTTGTTGACGTAACTCACGTCAAATACACCGTTAAAAGCATCGCTTTCGTTTCTTAGCCTAATAAGCTGCATCAGGCCTTTAACCACTGGCTTCTCAACGGCTTCTTTTACCATGGCAGTAGACAAGTATGGGCGGTTGATGTCGCGGCCAACATTGGTTTTAGCAAGTAACGCCATGTCATTGTGCGCAGCAAGCAAGCCACCGTAATAAACTTGAGGGATACCCGGGCTAAAAAATTGAATGGCGCGTGCAACCAAATAAGCGAAGTCATCTTTACCTAACGCATCGTAATATGTGCAGTTTACCTGGTAAAGGTCTACATTATTTGCAGCGGCACCGGTGGCTTTTTTAGACTCGCCATTGGAATTTTCATGTATTTGGTCAACGAGCGAATTAATCGCATCTGCGGTAAGCAGGCCTGGTTTGTCACCATTCGCGCCCACGTCAACAATGCCGATGCCATCGTGAGTATCTAGCACGGTAAAGCAGTTACGTGGCGAAATTGAAAGCCAGTATGCCAATGCCTCTGCATTTTTAGTGAACAAGGTGTGTAGTACAAGCGGAGGTAAAGCGAAGTCGTAAACACTGTCGCAACGCGCAGCAATATCAATTTGAGTTTGATAGTGACTGTGTATTTCGACCAAACACTGCATGCCCATACCACGTGCGCGGTTTGATAATTCTTCGATAAATTCGAAGGTTTCTTCAAGCATAAAGCAGTTCGAACCTGCGCGTTTAATTGCATAGCCCGCCGCATCTAAGCGAATAAGATCAACATTACTTTCAGTAAACGACTGAAGAATAGAAGATAGGTAGTCTTTGCCTAACTGTGACTCCACATCAATATCAATTTGATTAGAGGTAAAAGTTGTCCAGAACGGCACGGTTTCAGGGTTACCAGTCTCTGTGCCCACCTCGTAATCGCTGAAAAAAGGTGTGGGTCGAGGGCGGAACACTTGTGCTATTTGTTCGTCAATTTGCGTTTGATCGTTGCCCTTAAAAATATCTTCCTTGGTTAAGAACAGCGGCCAATAACTCGATTCGCGCCCGTTTTTCAGCACGTCTTTGAACGCTTCACTTTGCCCCGACATATGGTTAACAATGAGGTCGGCCATGATATCTACCGATTCGCCAAGCTTTTTAACGTTGTCCCAATCGCCCAAGCGCTCATCGACCAAGGTATGATCGATAGGATCGAAACCCGCGTCTTCACCATCGTAAGGGTAGTAAAAAGGAAGGATGTGAACACCCGTAAACAGGCCACCTAACGGGCCCTGAAGTATGCTTGTTAGACTCTCGATGTTGCCATCGCCCAGTCGGTCTGCATAGGTGATTAGTTGAACGCCATTGCGTATAGACATGATAACTCTCCAAAATTCAGCATGCGCTTGCTCGTACTTCTCTTACGTATCGCGAGCACACATTACTACGAATTAAGCACTACCAGTCTGGCAGATTCAAAATTAACCATGTAACGGGTTTAGCTTAATTCTTAATCTTCTGCTATTGACTGACCAAATTTGGTTGAGACTCACAGAAAATCAAAATCTTAATCGATTAAGATAAAATAGCAGTAGAATAGAAATTTGTAAATGAGAAGTTTAAAAAATGGAACTGTCGAACGCTCATGCGGCGGTTTAAATTAGGCAAGTTCTAAGGCAGGGTAGCTCGTTCAAGGGCTGTTCAATAGTAGAAAATAGCGAACAGGGCATTTTTAAATACGAGTACGGACCGCTAGTCTGGAGACCTTGTGTCTGATGACTCATTATTCGCTAACTCGTCAAATTCTCGCTTTGCTTCTTTCCACTTAGCAAGCTTTTCGTAGTATACGTCCCAAATACATGGGCAACACGAACCTCCGCCGCAACAATCGTCTCTTAATGGTTTCTCTGGTTCTTCGGGTAGCGACTTCATAGCACTTATCCTCGACTTTCTTCCTTAAAAATATCTAAATCTCAGATAATATTTTCAAGGCTTAACAATATCCTCACGTCCAAACCTAATGTTTAAGCGCAGAGAATACAACTTTGCCTGTGTATGTTACTCCTTATGATACGCCTTTGCAGCTTGAAAGGTTACAAAGGCGTTTAACCTGTTTTCGTTAATAAGTGAAAGCTGACATCAACGCCATCATGCTAATGGTGTTACAACTTCATACCACCAGATGCCTCAATCCTTTGGCCGTTAATCCAATAACTATCGTTACTTAATAGCGCTGCAATAACACCACCTATATCTTCGGGTTGGCCAACGCGGCCCAAAGCGGTCTGAGAGGCTATAGCATTATTGACTTCGCTGTTATCGCGAACATAGCCACCGCTAAAGTCAGTCTCAATGGCACCTGGAGCCAGGGTGTTTACTCTAATTTTACGGGCTCCTAACTCTGCAGCCAGGTAACGACTCATTACCTCTATGGCTCCTTTAGCCATACCGTAGGCGCTGTATCCCGGGAAGCAGAATCTTGCCAAACCAGAGGAAATATTCAGTATTGCTCCGCCATCCTCAATAATAGGTAACAGTGTTTGGGTTAAAAAATAAGGTCCCTTCACATGCATATCAAATAGCGTATCGAACTGTTTTATACTTGTTTCTGTAAAAGAAGCATTTAGACCAACGCCGGCGTTATTTACCAGATAGGTAATAGCCTGTTTGCCAAATTGATTTTTCAGGACGTCTTTAAGCGTAACTAGAAATTCCGGGAACGAATAATGCGAGGCGGCGGTGTTAAGGGGCAGGGCACAGGCTTTTCTTCCAATGCTCTGAATCTCTTTAACAACCTCATCGGCTGCTGCTTCATTAGTGTTATACGTGATAACAACGTCTATCCCTTTTTTCGCCAGTGCTAATGCGCCAGCGCGCCCAAGACCTCGACTTCCACCTGTTATTAATGCAATCGCCATTGTTATCTCTCTTTGTTGATTAATTCGTAGACGATTATATTGACTAAAATTGGTATGAAAAACCTACCTAAAGCGATAACATTGTTCTTATTTGGTGAACAATAGGCGAAAGATGGACAGGTTCGATATGCTTACACGGTTTGTAGAAACCGCGAGATTGGGAAGCTTCAGTGCGGCGGCTGCACTTCTAGGTTTACCGAAATCGAGTATTTCTCAAGCGGTAACAAGTCTCGAAAAGCAGTTGGGCACACGCCTTTTTAACCGAAGCACGCGAAGCGTTTCTCTCACCTCTGATGGAGAAACGTTTTTGCCGCAAAGTATTGCCTTATTGAGTGAATGGGACGCCTTACAATCACAGTTCTTAACCTCAGCAGACAGCGTAAGTGGCGAGCTTCGTATCGATATGCCAAGCCGATTTGCAACCAATATTCTGCTTCCCATTTTAGGTGAGTTTATCTCTACTTACCCCAAGATTACGTTGCGAGTAAGCAGTGTCGATCGCAAAGTTGACCTTATTAAAGAAGGGTTTGACTGTGTGATTAGGGTTGGTGCATTAGCGGATAGCAGTTTGGTTGCCCGTCGCCTTTTAACTTATCCAATTTATAACTGTGTAAGTCCTGATTATGCGACGAAGTGGGGCATACCGCAGTCGCTGGAAGATTTAGCTAATCACAAGCTTATTGATTATTCCCATACCCTAAGCCACAAAACACCAGAATTTGAATTTATGAAAGGCGGAGAACTCCATGGCGTCGAAATGCAAAGCTTGTTAAGTGTTAACAGTACCCAGGCCTATTTCGCTGCGTGCGCAAGTGGATTAGGTATTGCGCAAATCCCAAGTGTGGGGGTTGAGTCAGAGCTGAAAGAAGCAAAACTAATTCGTGTGCTTCCTGAATTCGAGGCCCAGGCGATGCCGGTAAATCTCCTGTACCCCTCTAGAAGACAAATGCCACTTCGGTTAAAAGTATTTTCGGAATGGTTAGTTGATAAATTACGTGAAAACAAAAAGCCCTGTTGAATTACAGGGCTTTGGATGTTGTGTCGTGTTAGCTAGCTAAATACTAGCTCAATGAGCATTAATCAGCTGGAAGCTCTTCCGACGCTTTATTACCATTTAGGTTTTCTGGTGCTGCCACAATAGGTTTAGGTTTTACTGCATTGGCCTTGGTCAGTATGTCGCTGTTGCCTGTTACCAAATCATCTAATGTGCCTTTTTCCGCATCGACCAAGCCCACTTCACGCAACATAGAGTCTACCAGTGGGGCGTTAGCACGATAGCTTAGTGCGGCTTGCGTTACTTGTTCAGCTAAACCACTTCCAGCAGTAGCAACGGTGTGATCGCCTTTCACGCCACTGCCTTGGCCGTAGCCTTGAAGAATTTTAATACCTTCTATGTTTTCAAGTGGCTTAACGGCATGTGCCACAAGCTCAGGCAATATTTTGAGCATGGCAAGGGCTTTTTGCAGCTCGATTTGCTCGGTCTTAAGCGTATTTTCAGCCTCATAAAGCGCTTGTTTACCTTGTGCTTCAACAGCAAGCACTTTCTCATCAGCTTCAGCTTGAAGCATTTTTGCATCGGCAGCGGCCTTCGCTTCGGTAAGAATGGCGGCAGCAGAGTTTTCAGCTGCTTCTTTCTTAGCTTGTGCTTCTACGGTAATGCCCACAGCCTCACGCTCTGCCTCTTTACGCGCGTCTATAACTTCAATTTGTTTCTTACGCTCAGCTTCTGCCACCATTTTCGCTGTGGTTACTGCTTCCACTTTTTCTACTTTAGCCTTTTCCGCTTCAGCAGCTTTAGCACGTGCGGCCGACTCTTCCTCAGATTTTGTCGCAACGGCAATTTGTTTAATTTGCTCAGAAACCTCAACTTCTTGCTGCTGACGAATGCGCGCTTGCTCTAGTGCCTGACGCTTAGCAATTTCTTGGGTTTCAATTTCCCGTGATTTTTCAATTTCCGCAGCCTCGATAGCACGGTTTTTAGCAATCTCTGCTTCGCGCTCTTCCCGTTCTTTCATTTCGCGCTGCTTAGCAATTTCTGCTTTTTGTTCCTGACGTTTAAAGGCAAGAATTTGCTCTTGGGCTAAGCGAGCTTCTTCTTCATCTCGTTTCACTTCTAGCGATTGTTTCTCAGCAGCCAAATTACGCTGTTCAATGAAAATGCGGTTTTCTTGTTGAATATCGTTGGTTTCCTTGCGCTTTTCTTCAATGATCTTCGTTAAGCGTGCACGTCCCTCCGCATCGAAAGCGTTGTTTTCATTGAAAAACTGTAGGTCGGTTTGGTCAAAACCAGTCAAGCTCACCGATTCTAACTCAAGACCGTTCTTTTCAAGGTCGTTAGCCACGCTTTGCTGAACTTTTTGTACAAAGTCAGCACGCTGCTCATGCATTTCGGTCATGCTCATTTCAGCAGCTACCGCACGTAGTACGTCAACAAACTTAGACTCCATTAGCTTTTTAACTTCTTCAGCGCGAGTGGTGCGCGTTCCTAGCGTTTGCGCAGCCATTGATATGCCATTGGCATTGGGGGCCACGCGTAAATAGAAGTCTGCCTTAACATCAACACGCATGCGATCTTTGGTAATAAGCGCGTCTTTTTGAATTTTTTCCACTTCTATACGAAGGGTGTTCATATTTACTGGAATTATTTCGTGAACGACAGGAAGCACGATAGCGCCACCGTCCTTAATGACTTTTTCACCGCCTAAACCGGTTCTTACGAACGCAGTTTCTTTCGTCGCGCGGGTGTAAAGTTTGGCAAAAATAAGGCCAATAACGATAAGCCCTACAACAATAGCACCGGCAATAAAGAGTATTGACGGCAAGCTAGATGGTTGAATTGTATCCATACTTTTATCTCTTTTAAGTTATAGGTAGCGGGTTGCTAACCAGCTGTGTTGTTTTTTCTGAACTAAAATGACGCGCTCTCCCTGTGCGAACAACTCTTCATCTTCGAAAGGTTCTACTAACACAAAATGAGGCTGTGAATAATGGTCGGTGAACTTTGCTTCAGCTGGGTTGCCTCGGCTTGCTTTTCCAATCGTGATTTCGGCCACAGACCCAATGAAGTCATCGCTGTTAACCGCGCTAGACTCTACACTAGGCAGTAAGCCTGAAATTACCTTTACGGTTTTAGCTGTTACGAACGCACCAATAACAAATGCAAGGGGAACGGACAGGAAAGCTGGCAAGATATAGCCGAGTGCACTCGCTGTTAAGCCGTTAACCATCAAGCCAACTAAACCGAATAGAGTAAGAAGTACTACCAGGTAAATAAGAAAGGGAACTTTATTGATATTAAGCCAGTTGGCAAACGAGGTATTAAGAAACCCATTGCCATCAAACTCTGCAAAATCATCGCCTAACCCCAACAGGCTTATACCAAAAATAGTGCTAACAAGTTCTAGTATGAAAATAAAGAAAACGGCTATAAGCGAAATGCTAAACCAGAAGTTTGTAGGGGAAAGAAGAACATCTGTCATTTACACCATCCATGATGACTAACTCGCTTTTGTTCTTTATACCACAGAACAAAAATTAAGCCAGCGTCTGACACATGTACATTCGGCTAGTTTGTAACAAAACCTTTTCCTAGTGAATAAATGGCCGTACTGCAGGCACAGCCATTTAGAAAGAGGCTTTTAAGGTTTAGTGTGAGTGACCTTCACCGATACTGTGACCATGCTCATCGTAGTAGCCACTGGCTCCTGCTTCAATAAAGCCTTGGGTAACCATTTTGGTTAAAAAAGGATCGGTGTGGTCATCGCCAATATCAGCGTAATCTGTACTTTGATAGTTTTGTCTTTTTGTAAAGAAGTCTTTCGTATTCTTATTGAAATCGACGGTTTTGAGTTTCCACTCTCTTACATACCCACTTTTATCAACGCTAAAAGATTCTATTAATTTTAGATGGGGAAGCCATGCCAATTTAAAGTGGCCCTGACTGTTATCTAGTGAATAGTATTCCACTGTATTACAGCCTTTACCGCCTACTGTATCTAGGGTCATGACATCAATAAGTTTGTCGCTAATAAGTTGGTAGCGGTATGAAAAGTCCGACTCTTTTTTTCCGTGAATGGTTTCACCAGGCTGGTATTCAATAGCGCGCTGATGAGCATCGAAAAAGCGAGTAGGTTTTATAAATTTGTTTCTAACAAGCGTCCATGACTCAGTAATATTGGTTGCAGGGTATTCATGTGCAACCTTGTTGCCGTTTCGCCACAAATGAAGGGATGTAGTTCGTGAGGTTTTTGATGGGCTTGTCGTGCTTATTTCATAATTAGCAAATAGGCTGCCACTGTCTTTCTTACACGTCTGCTCACTAGATACGTTAACTACCGACGAAGACTCAGCGACTTGAGCTAAGCTACACGTACTCGCACTTGTAAAAAAAATCAGCGCAAATGCATTGAATAATTTCATTCATTTATCCTACCGAGAATGATGTTATTAACTGAAGCGGAAAGGCGACCAAAGGCCGCCTTTGCATTACTTTTTTAAAATTTATTCCATTGCATTTTCTGCTTGAGATACAAAGTCTCCAGCAAAATCGATAACGTGGAATATAACGCTTTGCTCGTTAGTGCCGTTTACAAGGAAAGCGCCAGGGCCTTTGGCGTAAATGCCTACATCTTCACCTGAGTGTGTTTCCGACCCTAATGGGATTAAAGCTTCTTGGTGATAGCCTGGTGTTGTAGTATCGACATCAGTGATATCTTTACGACCTGTATCAGGGCCTTCTAAATAAGATGCATCTGAGTTAGTGACGTCTCCCAGATTTCTAAAGCCTAAACCATTGGTATAGCCAAGCGTGGTGTATGGGGTACCGTCAGCGGCTGTAGCGGCTTCATCTGAACCCACGTTTACCACTTTGCCCAAAATGGGGTTGCCGCGCTTAGGATAACCAGCAATGGTAAAGACGTGACCGTGGTCGGCGGTTACGATAATGAGAGTTTCTTCGTCATCAGTAAGCTTGTCAGCAGTATCAACAGCTTCAGCAAAAGCGATAGTGTCGTAAAGTGCACCGTAAGCATTACCTGCGTGGTGAGCGTGGTCGATACGACCGGATTCAACCATCAGGAAGAAACCTTCTTCATTGTTATCTAGCACTTTAATGGCTGCACTAGTCATTTCAGCGATAGATGGTTCACCGGCGATGTCGTTGCCGCGGTCGGCTTCGTATTGCATGTGTGATTCGTTAAAAAGTGCAAAGACTCTTTCAGTGGTTTCAGTATCTAGTCCGTCGAATCCAGACTTATCATAGATATAAACGCCGTTTTCGTACATGGCTTGCCACTCGGCCGTTAAATCACGTCCATCTGTACGATCACCTTCTACACTGCTTGCAGCGTCTGGGCTGTTAAATGCTTCGTCACGCGGTAAGAAGTGACGGCGTCCGCCACCCATCACAACTTCAAGGCCATCAACGTCTAATCCTTCAAAGTTCGCTTCCAAGTTAGCTTCGAAATTAACTAGCTGCTCGGCAATGTCAGAACAACCTGCAGTAATTGCATCTTCTGGCATATCTGAAATGTCTTCCCAGTTGCGATCCGCTGATTTTGCATAGGTTGCCGCCGGCGTGGCGTGTGTAATGCGGGCAGTAGAAATGATGCCTGTCGATTTTCCTGCAATTTCAGCAAGCTCAAGTGCCGTAACCAATTCGTTACCCACAACCGTAGAGCAATCACCGCGCTCAATATCTTCGTCTACGCCAATAACACCAACGTCAGTTTTTATGCCGCTCATCATTGCGGTCATGGTACCTGCAGAATCAGGTGTTTGGGCATCAACGTTATAAGTTTTTGAAAGCCCAGAGAATGGGAATTTGTCAAAGCTAAGCTGGTTTTCTTCGCCCGCTAGGCCGTTCATCTGGCCATCTAGAATACGCGCCGCTGTAACGGTAGAAACGCCCATGCCGTCACCGACAAACAAGATAATGTTTTTCGCTTTACCGCGCAGGTTCGCTACCATGGCTTTCAACTCTTCTTGCGAATTTACAGTCGCAGTAAAAGACGCGCGCGATGATGCTGTACTTTCTCCCGATGTTGCGTTCATCCAAACCGCTTTATTGTTTTCTACTTCGCTTTTAGCAGCCACAAACCACTCGTTATTGAGGCTAGTTAGTAGTTCGCTATTGCTTACGCTGTTTACACCAGGAACACAAACATAGCTGGTAGAAGTGATTTCAGAATCACCAAGCGTGCCGTCGGCATCCGCGTCTAAGCCAGAGTCGATGCGAATACCTGAGTTAGGGCAGTTAGCATCGCCAACCGCTAATTCTGTTTGTACGGTAAGGCTTGTTAAACCGTTTTGACCATTAGAGCCATCAGCACCAGGTGCGCCATCGCTACCATCGTCGCCCTCTAAGCTACACGCTGAAAGACCTGCTACTGCTACCGCAATTATACTTAATTTAAAAAGGTTCATATTCTTATCTCTACTTACTCGTTTACAAGGCCAAGCGCTTGATTAATCAAGTGGAAAACAACGTTCTGCTCTATTACGCCTTGCGCAAGCTGGCTTCCAGGCCCTGTTGCATGTAGCGCAATGTCTTCGCCAGAGTGTGTTTCTGAACTCAATGGAATAAGTGCTTCTTGGTGATAACCAGGCGTTGTTGTGTCGATATTGGTAATATCAACGCGGCCTGCTGCGTTTTCCAGTGCGTACGTGGCATCAGAATTCGTTTCATCACCTAGGTTGCGAAAACCTAGACCGTTGGTGTAACCGAGTGTGGTGTAAGGAGTGCCATCAGACGCTGTTGCAGGTTCGTCTGACCCCACGTTAACCACTTTGCCTAGAATAGGATTACCGCGCTTCGGGTAGCCTGCAATTGTGAACACATGTCCGTGATCAGCAGTAACGAGGATTAATGTTTCAGAAGGATCGGTATTTTCAACCGCAGTCATTACTGCTTTTTCAAATGCTAGAGTGTCAGTAAGTGCACCCGCCGCGTTACCCGCATGGTGAGCGTGGTCAATGCGGCCTGATTCAACCATTAAGAAAAAGCCGTTCTCGTTGTTATTAAGAATATTGATTGCCGTTTCTGTCATCTCTGCAACGGATGGTTCGCCAGCGATGTCATTTCCGCGGTCTGCTTCGTATTGCATATGCGACTCGTTGAAAAGGCCGAATACACGCTCAACGCTTTCAGTGTCTATCGCGTCAAAACCTGCTTGGTCATAAACGTATACACCATTTTCGTACATGGTCTGCCATTCTGCCGTAAGGTCGCGTCCGTCGGTTCTATCGCCCTCAACGTCACTAACTGCATCTGGGCTATTGAATGCAGCATCTTTTGGCAAGAAATGACGGCGACCACCGCCCATAGCGACATCAATGCCGTCAACATCAACACCGGTGTAGCGAGCTTCTAAATAAGTTTCAAAATTGACGAGCTGGTCAGCAATGTCACTACAGCCAGCAGTTAAAGCGGCTGCTGGCATATCAGAAATATCTTCCCAGTTGCGGTCAGCAGACTTGGCGTAAGTTGCCGCGGGAGTCGCATGGGTGATGCGAGCAGTAGAAATAATACCTGTAGACAAGCCTTTTACTTCAGCAAGCTCCAGCGCGGTAATAACTTCGTTGCCTGCAACCGTTGAGCAATCACCGCGCTCAATATCTTCGTCAACACCAATCACACCCACGTCAGTTTTAAGACCCGACATCATTGCGGTCATGGTGCCTGCTGAATCTGGGGTTTGAGCGTCTACATTGTAGGTTTTAACTAGGGCCGTATGAGGAAAGCTTTCGAAACTCAAATAACCTTCTTCACCAGGGTTACCTGCCAGTTGGCCTTTGTGAATTCTTGCCGAGGTGAGCGTTGAAATACCCATACCATCGCCCACAAACAAAATAACATTCTTTGCTTTGAACTGATTGTTGGTTTGTAGCTTTGTAGTTAGTTTGGTTTGGGCATCAGTAAACCAAGCGCTGTTAGTTTGGTGCTCGGGTAACACAGCCGCTTGAAGACTAGCAGAAACCGCTAGAGCAACTGCGGTGCATGCCACTTTCCAGTTACGATTCATGATTTTTTCCTAAACGTATTGTTTGTATTGGTTGTGGTGTTGTCTAGACATCTCATCACTGCCCATCATCATTTCTTGCATGGAGAGTGAATCGTTAAATCACAGAGAGCGTATGGAGAGAAGGTGACAATTCTTTGACATTTATATTGCTAAACTGTCACAAATGTCACAAAACTGTATTGCCGAGGCGTTTTGCGGCCGATTGAAGATTGATAAAGCTTACGTTTTATAGTGAGTCAGGGGTAAGGAAGTGCACACATTGAAACTTTTTTAACAGTAATAAAAAATTGGTAGGACCACTTGTAAGTGTCAGATTTTCTTACTTAAAGTTGTGATGTTGTAACATAGCTTCTGAGGGGGTGACCTTTAAAACACTACCTTGATCATACCAGTCGCCTAGTACAATACGAGTTGCAGGCTTGCCGTTTGCTGTAAGGCTATGAATGTTGGGTCTGTGTGTGTGGCCATGTATCATGCGCTGCACGCCCCATTTTTCCATGACTTTCACCACTTCTTCAGGCGTGACATCCATAATATCTGGCTTAAGATTTTGCTGCTTAGCCTTACTTTCCTTGCGACCGTTATCGGCAACACGCTGTCGATACCATAAAGGAAGCGCAAGCATTAAACGTGGCCACCACCAACCGCGGGATTTCTTGCGAAACTTTTGATAGGCAACATCGCGAGTGCATAGTTCGTCACCATGAGTAAGCAGGGTTGGTGTGCCGTATAAGTCTACAACTTCTTGTTCGTTTAATAACGTCATGCCGGCTTTTGATAGCCACTTTTCACGTATGGCGAAATCGCGATTACCGTGAATGAAGTATATAGGGCAATGCTGACTCACTGCCTTGAATGCTGATGCTATGGCAGTGTTAAATGGAGTAACGTTGTCGTCGCCAATCCAAACTTCAAACAAGTCACCAAGAACGTAAAGTGCATCAGCATTAATCGCGTCTTCTTTTAAAAAGCGCATTAAGCATTCTGTAATGTCAGGGCGGTCGGCACTTAGGTGCAAGTCGGCAATGAAGTAGGTGAACGACATAAATCTTCTTATTGTGGTTTAAAAAGCCGCGTTAAAGTAACGCGGCTTGTTCTTAACCCAAGGCCTTGAGTATGTCTTGAAAATCATATTGGCCAAGGCGTTATTGAGACAGCTATTTAAGAAATAATCGCCTTTTCAATGATAACAGGCTCAACAGGAACATCTTGGTGATAGCCGCTGTTACCGGTTTTAACCGCTTTAATTTTTTCAACAACATCCATACCCTCAGTTACTTTACCGAATGCACAGTAGCCCCAACCATTGACAGACTTGCTAGAGTGGTTAAGGAAGTCGTTGTTATTTACATTAATAAAAAACTGAGCCGTCGCAGAGTGTGGATCTTGGGTACGTGCCATCGCGATTGTACCCACTTCGTTTGCTACGCCGTTGTCCGCTTCGTTTTCAATAGGGTCTTTTGTGTCTTTCTGATCCATATCTGGCGTAAAACCACCACCTTGGATCATAAAGTTGTTGATTACACGGTGAAAAATAGTGTTATCAAAAAAACCGTTTTCAACGTAAGAAATGAAGTTAGCTACCGTTTTAGGTGCTTTATCTTCAAAAAGCTCTAGGGTGATGTCACCGAAATTTGTTTTTAACGTAACCATTGTGGTTTGTCCTGTGTGTTAGCATACATATAAAGTAGCGGCATTTTAGCGTAAAACGAGTCGTTAGCGCAAAGAGACAGTTATCGCAAAACCCAGCCATATCATTGCAAAAGGCCTGTACCATTTAAATCGTGACAGTGCTAAACTTTGCGGCCGAAAAATTATGACAAATAGGAAATATAGACATGCTACATCTTTACAACACCCGAACCCGTGAAAAAGCGAAGTTTGTACCGCTTCAAGAAGGGAAAGTGGGTTTGTATGTTTGTGGTATTACCGTTTATGACCTAAGTCATATGGGTCATGCCCGTACTTACCTGAGTTTCGATGTCTTAGTACGCTACATGCGCCACCTTGGTTTAGATGTGAAGTACGTGCGCAATATCACCGATATCGACGATAAGATTATTGCTCGCGCCAATGAAAATGGCGAAAGCTTTGAGGCGCTAACTGCACGCACTATTGCCATGATGCACGAAGACTTTGCGGCGATTAACTTACTAGAGCCAGACGTCGAGCCGACAGTAAGTGGACATATGGATGAGATCATTGAAATTATCCAGCGACTAATGGACAAAGGCTACGCCTATCAAGCCAAAAGCGGCGATGTACTATTCGACGTAAGCAAGTACGAAGATTATGGCAAGTTAAGCAAACAAGACTTAGATCAGCTTAAAGCGGGTGCTCGTGTTGAAGTGGCGGCAGGAAAAGACGACCCGCTAGACTTCGTACTGTGGAAAACCACCAAGCCTGGTGAGCCGGCATGGCAATCGCCATGGGGCGAGGGACGTCCGGGATGGCACATTGAATGTTCTGCAATGAATCATAAGCATCTTGGTGCGCACTTTGATATTCACGGCGGTGGCTCAGATTTAACGTTCCCACATCACGAAAACGAAGTGGCTCAGTCGTGCTGTGCGTATGACACACCTTACGTAAACGTGTGGATGCACGCGGGTATGGTACAGGTTAATGACGAAAAAATGTCTAAGTCATTGGGTAACTTTTTTACCTTGCGCGATGTGCTTAAAGAGCACGACTCAGAAACATTGCGTTTCTTCCTGATGTCGGCGCATTACCGTAGCCAGTTAAGTTACTCTCAAGACAATATTACTCAAGCGAAGGCCGCCCTAGAGCGTTTGTATACAGCCCTTCGTGGTGTCGAAGTAGATGAAAGCACTGATCTGAGCTACGGTGGCTATCTGAAGCGTTTCGAAGCAGCAATGAACGACGACTTAAACGTACCTGAAGCCTTTTCGGTGTTGTTCGATGTGGCACGTGAGCTTAACCGCCAAAAAGATAACGTAGAAGAAGCAGGTAAACTGGCTGCTGTTCTTAAAGGCCTAGGCGCAATTTTGGGTACGCTTCAAAGTGATCCAGACACCTTCTTGAAAGGCGGTGAAGGCAATGACGATGAAGCGGCAGAGATTGAAGCGTTAATTAAACAGCGTAACGATGCCCGTGCCTCCAAAGACTGGGCAGCGGCAGATGCCGCACGCGACGCGTTAAACGCAAAAGGCGTAGTGTTAGAAGACGGCCCAAGCGGTACTACGTGGCGTAAAGCGTAATTAGCAGCCCATACTTTTTAACAGAATGAAGGCCCGCATTTGCGGGCTT
>NZ_JBHNYX010000018.1:0-87189 GCF_054960505.1 Alteromonas sp. G4i13
TTTCAAGGTAGTCAGCAACATATTCAGCGGTTTTAAACTCGCGATTCGATAATTCAGGAAATTCATGAAAGTGATGACGCCATTTAATTACATCAGGCTCGACTTTATTCGCTAATTCATCAACATTGATCTGAGCGGCATTAGCAGCTGACACAGAGGCCAACCCTGCAAATGCGAGTGACAGCAATTTCTGGTACATAACTATTATTTCCTTTGGTGTTTTTTAGACAGAGTAAATCATCTCAAGGGAGAACACACCACTGAACTAACGATTGCTGTTAAAAATCAATAAGCAAACGAAAATACCCCATTCACAAGACTGAGGGTATTAGACGGAAGTATAAGAAAAGTGCTTTATCGATGCAGGGAATAAAAAAGGCGCCGAGTGGCGCCTTTTCTTTAAATATCAACTTATTACTAAGTTTCTATTAACTCTTTTGTCTACGCATTGCGTCAAAGAACTCATCGTTTGTCTTGGTCATCGACAACTTACTGATAAGGAAGTCCATTGCGTCAATTTCTGACATTTCGTGAACGATTTTGCGAAGGATCCACATTTTCTGTAGTTCATCTTGCGCTGTAAGCAGTTCTTCACGTCGGGTACCAGAGCGGTTGAAGTCGATAGCCGGGAATACACGTTTTTCCGCGATTTTGCGATTAAGGTGTAATTCCATGTTACCTGTACCTTTAAACTCTTCGTAGATAACTTCGTCCATTTTAGAGCCGGTATCGATAAGCGCTGTTGCGATAATCGTTAAGCTTCCGCCTTCTTCAACATTACGGGCAGCACCAAAGAAGCGCTTAGGCTTGTGAAGAGCATTCGCATCAACACCACCGGTAAGTACTTTACCTGATGATGGGATAACCGTGTTGTAAGCGCGAGCAAGACGAGTAATCGAGTCAAGCAGGATAACCACGTCTTTTTTGTGTTCAACAAGACGCTTGGCTTTCTCGATAACCATTTCAGCAACTTGTACGTGACGACTTGCTGGCTCATCGAAGGTTGAAGCAACGACTTCACCTTGAACAAGGCGATGCATCTCGGTTACTTCTTCCGGACGCTCATCAATAAGTAATACCATTAACTCACAATCTGGGTGGTTAGCAGCAATTGACTGAGCAATATTCTGAAGAAGAAGCGTTTTACCGGCCTTAGGTGGCGCTACGATAAGACCACGCTGGCCTTTACCGATTGGCGACGCCAAATCTAGTACACGAGCCGTAATGTCTTCTGTTGAGCCATTACCACGTTCCATGCGCAAGCGATCTGCTGCGTGAAGTGGTGTAAGGTTTTCAAAAAGGATTTTATTACGTGAATTTTCAGGCTTGTCGAAGTTAACTTCGCGGATTTTTAGTAGGGCGAAGTATCGTTCACTGTCTTTCGGTGGACGAATTTTCCCGGCAATCGTATCACCGGTACGCAAGTTAAAGCGTCGAATTTGGCTTGGCGATACATAAATATCGTCTGGTCCTGCAAGATACGAAGAGTCAGCTGAGCGTAAGAAGCCGAAACCGTCCTGTAAAATTTCTAGTACCCCATCACCAAAGATGTCTTCACCGCTTTTTGCGTGTGTCTTTAGGATTGAGAAAATGATGTCTTGTTTTCTGGCGCGCGCCATGTTTTCCAGGCCCATCTCCTCGGCCAGGTTAACCAACTCGCTTATTGGTTTGTTCTTTAATTCAGTTAAATTCATACTGGTGGGTCTTTGTGCTTGAACTTCGCTTACAGGACTTAAAGTCACTCTGTTCTAGTTTAGATTTGATATCACCCTGATGTGGGCGTAAGCAGAACGCTGCTCGGATGAGCGCTGAAGAAAAGTTAGCACTATATTTAATCAACGTCCAGCGTTTTACCGCCGAAATGTTAAATAATTTGTGGCTTGCTCTTCTAGAATGAAACGTTAGTCCCTGTGGCGTAAATAAAAACCGGTGCTTCGTTAGCACCGGTTTTCAATTTGAAATCAATTAAAGGTTTTCGTTAAGAAACTCTGTTAATTGAGCTTTAGATAGCGCGCCTACTTTAGTTGCAGCAACGTTACCGTTTTTGAAAAGTAGCAATGTAGGAATACCACGAATACCATATTTAGGTGGAGTTTCGTTATTTTCATCGACATTCAACTTGCCAACTGTTAACTTGCCATCAAACTCGGTCGCAACTTCTTCCAAGATTGGTGCGATCATTTTACACGGGCCACACCATTCAGCCCAGAAGTCAACCAGTACAGGACCTTCAGCATTGATAACATCTGCTTCGAATTTATCGTCAGATAACTGGATAATTTTGTCGCTCATTCTTTTCTCCATTATTGGTCTGTCGCTGATTTGTCTCAGCCTGACCATAAGTGTTATATAGAAACTGTTTTTTAATGCAAGCACTGATAAGCTATAAGCTATGCCTACTCACTTAACTGATACTCACTTTTCTGACCTGCCGATTAACGGCAAGGTTGTTGACGCCTTGGCGGCAGCTAATTTTTCACATTGTACACCAATTCAAGCACTTGCACTGCCTCCTTTATTGGAAGGTCACGACATTGCAGGTCAGGCTCAAACCGGAACCGGTAAAACCATTGCCTTTTTGGTAGCTACATTTCACTATTTGCTAAGCAAAGCAGAAAATGCAGATAACAGCAAATCAAATGGCCCTCGCGCAATTATCATGGCGCCGACCAGAGAGCTCGCCGTTCAAATTTATAACGACGCCAAACTGCTTAGTGAGCATACTGGATTGTCGCTTGGTTTGATTTATGGGGGCGAAGGTTACCAAAGTCAACGTGAAACTTTGGAAGAAGGGGTAGATATTATAATTGGTACGACAGGACGCATACTGGATTACTACAAACAGAATGTGTTCACACTGAAGAATATTCAGGTTGCCGTACTTGATGAAGCCGACCGCATGTTCGATTTAGGCTTTATAAAAGATATCCGCTTTTTATTCCGCCGCATGCCACCGGCAAGCGAACGTTTGAGCATGCTATTTTCAGCTACACTTAGCTACCGCGTGCAAGAGCTTGCTTACGAGCACATGAACAACCCTACCCACGTACAGGTAGCGCCAGAACAAACAACTGCAACTCGCGTTTCTCAAGAGCTATTTTATCCGTCTGATGACGACAAGATGCTGCTTCTTCTTACGCTGCTTGAAGAAGAATGGCCAGAAAAGGCAATTGTTTTTGCCAACACTAAAAATAGCTGTGAGAAAGTTACCGACTGGCTTACCGCAGATGGCCATCGCGTGGGCTTGCTTAGCGGCGATGTACCACAGAAGAAACGCCTTGGGATCTTAGAAGATTTCACCAAAGGCAATCTTGATATTTTAGTCGCAACCGACGTTGCAGCGCGCGGTCTTCATATCGACGCGGTAACGCACGTATTCAACTACGACTTACCTGACGACGCCGAAGACTATGTACACCGTATTGGTCGTACTGGCCGTGCAGGACAAAGTGGTGTTGCAATTAGTTTCGCGTGCGAAAAATACGCACTAAACTTACCTGCTATTGAGCAATACATTCAAAAGGCAATACCGGTTACCGATTACGACCGCAGTGCTCTACTTGATGATGTAACGCCTCCAAAACCACGTAGAAGACGTACGCCTAACAACCGCAATTCTTCACGTCGTGGAAACGGAAGAGGCCGTGGAAAGCCTCAAAACCGAAACAACAGAGCGCAACAGTGAGGCGTAAAGGTACTCAATAAGAATCGAGGTTTTATGCAGGCAGAACTCCAGCACGACGCACAAACCTACGGCGAGTATTACGCCGCCGTAGATTTAGGCTCTAACAGCTTTCACATGGTGATTGTTCACGTTGTTAACGGCAGTGTGCAAATAATAGGGAAAATTAAACAGAAAGTGCGCCTAGCAGCAGGTTTAGATGATGAGCTAGCACTTGATGACGTAAGCATGGAACGCGGCTGGCAATGCCTGCAAGTATTCTCGGAACGCCTGCAGGATATCCCCCCTTCTAATATTAAAATTGTAGCGACCGCTACATTGCGACTGGCAACCAATGCGCATGTATTCATTCGCAAGGCAGAAGAGATTCTCAATCACAAACTTGAAGTGATTAGCGGTGAAGAAGAAGCGCGACAAATTTATCTTGGCGTAGCCTACACATCCGCCAACCAAGGCAATAGCTTAGTCATAGATATTGGCGGTGCCAGCACAGAAATCATTATCGGCAACGACATGCAGCCTATCCATCTTAAGAGTTTGGATATGGGCTGTGTAACGTTTATGGAACGCTATTTCACCGGCGGCACTATCACCGAAGACAATTTCGACAATGCCAAAAAAGCCGCACACGCGCTTATTACCGATGTGTCTAGCGCGTTTTTGTGTTTTGATTGGGAGAATTGTTTAGGTGCATCTGGCACGCCGCAAGCCATTACTGAGATTCTTGTAGCACAGGGTATTAGTGATGCTATCCGCTTAGACTATTTGTATCATTTAGAAAAGCAATGTATTGAATGCGGCAGCATTAAAACCCTTGATATCGACGGATTGGAAGATAACAGAAAAGCTATTTTCCCGTCTGGTTTAGCGATCCTCATCAGCTTATTTGAAGCGCTAAATATTAAGCACATGAATATTTCTGGTGGTGCGCTTCGAGAAGGACTGATCTACGGAATGCTAGATAACGTTACCGAGAATGATCGTCGCCAGCAGACCCTTAATCAGGCAAAACATCGTTATCATGTAGATGCTAGTCACGCGAATTCGGTTAGTCACGTAGCGCTTACTTTATGCCATCAACTTTGTGCACAACAGAACATTTGTCATTTAGATACCGAAACCATTTTAGGTGCAGCCGCACAGCTTCATGAAATAGGTCTTCACATTGAATATAAGCGCCATCATGAGCATGGTGAATACATATTAAGTCACATTGATTTGCCTGGCTTCACGCGCCTTCAGCGCGCCGCCATCCGCGATTTAGTTGCTCAGCATAGGTTAAACATAAAGCCAGACGTATTTGAAAAGTACCACGAAGACTACCGTCCAATGCTAAAAGGCTTATTGCGAATTTTACGTATCGCAGTGGTGTTATGTCTGCGTCGTCAGAATAAACATATACCAGAGGTAACGTTGCAGTGCGAAGAAAGTAAGTGGACACTTACTTTCCCTGAAGGCTGGCTGAAATCGCATCCTTTGATCAACGCAGAGCTAGCAAATGAATGCTGGCTTCAGCATAAAGCTGGCTGCGAACTCGTTTGTAAGTAACCACTTACATACAGATAGAATGCGTTAAATATGTATACCGATAAACGGAAAAAAACATGAAAAAAAAGCCGTGCATTGCACGGCCTTTTTGTTGTCGAACCTTTGGTTGTTGGTATTACTTGTCGTTTTGCTTCGCTAAAAGCGCAGCAGCTTGCGGAGCGAAATAAGTCAGAATCCCGTCTGCGCCAGCGCGCTTAAACGCTAATAACGATTCTAGGATTACCGCGTCTTCATTTAGCCAACCATTAGCAAAAGCAGCTTGATGCATAGCGTACTCGCCACTTACTTGATAGGCGAATGTCGGTACTTTAAATTCGTCTTTACAACGACGCACAACATCTAAATACGGCATACCTGGCTTCACCATTACCATGTCAGCGCCCTCTTCTATATCAAGCGCAATTTCGTGGAGTGCTTCATCGGTGTTGGCAGGATCCATTTGATAGGTTTTCTTGTTGCCGCCCTTTATATTTGCAGCTGAGCCGACGGCATCACGAAATGGACCGTAGTACGCAGACGCGTATTTAGCAGAATAAGCCATAATACACGTATTGATGTGACCTGCTTCTTCAAGTGCTTTTCGGATACTGCCAATGCGCCCATCCATCATGTCAGAAGGCGCAACAATATCAGCGCCAGCTTCAGCATGCGATAACGCTTGCTTAATGAGCACCTCGACTGTTTCGTCGTTCATCACATAACCAGTTTCGTCTAAGAGGCCATCTTGACCATGAGACGTAAATGGATCTAATGCGATATCAGACATCAGCATTACTTCAGGAAACGCCTTTTTAAGCGCTCTCATAGCTTGCTGAGCAAGTCCTTCAGGATTGAACGCTTCGCTTGCACACTCGGTTTTAAGAGACATAGGTGTCACAGGGAAAAGCGCAATCGTTCTAATGCCCAGCTCTACCCATTTCGCCGTTTCTTGCACTAGCAAATCGATAGAAAGTCTTTCCACACCAGGCATAGAAGGTACGGCTTCTCGTGCGTTCTCACCGGGTAGTACAAAAACAGGGTAAATGAGATCGTCAGTGGTTAAACGGTGCTCTGCCACAAGCCCTCTTAAAGCATCTTTGGCGCGTAGTCTGCGCATTCTTCTTTGAGGGAAAGGTGAAGATGTCATAGTTTTTCCTGTAAATGTTTATGTATTACTGTATTGCGGCCCGCAGCCTTGGCTTCGTAAAGGCATTCGTCGGCGAACTTGAAAAGATTTTGCGCGTGCTCTTCATCAATAATAATGGTTGTAGAAACGCCCGCGCTTGCAGTTAGCTTAATGGTTTCCCCTTCGTAATCAAGTGGGGTCGACGCAAGGCTATCTCGCATATTTTCGGCAACGTGAAAAGCGCCTTCAAGATCGGTATTAGGCAATATAATGGCAAACTCTTCACCACCTATGCGACACAAGTCATCTGTAGGGCGATGGATGTGCTTCTGAAAGACATTGGTGACGTGAATTAAGCAAGCGTCACCACCATCATGTCCGTGTTGATCATTAATTTGCTTAAAATGATCCACGTCAACAATGATGAGAGATAATGGTGTTTGCTCACGTCTACTGCGTCGCCCTTCAGAACGCAGACGCTTATCGAAATGTCGACGGTTGTGCGCTCCCGTGAGCGGATCTATTGCATTTAACCTTTCCAATTCTTGGTTAACTTCAGACAATTCGCGTAACGTAATTTCTAGCTCTAACGTGCGTTCTTGTACTTTATACTCCAGGTCATCTTGATAACGCTTTTGTACTTCAAGTAAATTCTCTTTGGCCGTATTTGCCTGTTTTTCCTGCTCTAGCGCGAACTGCTGCGCCTCAATGAGATCATCGCGACTGTGGCTATAATTAATCGCTAAGATAAGTGCCAAGATGAGCGTTTCAACCGCGCCACCAATGATCAGCAGGTTATTTGACGAAATAGGCAATTGAATAATATTAACGTTATCAAGGCTCGCACTTAGTCCACTAATTAATAGAAAACCCCAAGCAATGGTAAAATAACGTGCTACGACCACCCCTTTGAGCGTTAGCCAAATACCTAACCCAAGAGTAAAAATAACGATGAGGCTAAGCAGTAACAGGAACGCCTTTATCATGAACGAGTAAGGCAAGATAAGGCCGAGGATTATACTTAACCCGCACACCCAACTGATTGCCTGTGTGATTTTATCTAGCTTTACGCTGTGGGCTCTAATAGGTAGTAGGCTTCGCGTAAACATCGCCGCAAACATAATAGTCGCGTTAGCAAACACAAGAATTGCTTTACCTTGAAACCATGTGCTTCCCGGCCACATATAGGAGAAGCCGTAGCCGTGTAACGTCGCCAATATAAGCGCCAAACTCATTACATAGCCAGAGTAATAAAGGAACGACACGTTACTTGTCGTTACCGTTAAAAATGCGTTACTCACGCCCATTGCTACCAAGATGCCAAAAAATATCCCCAATGCCAGGTTACGGCTTGATGTATAGGCAATAAACTCTGTTTCTTCCCATATACGAATAGGAAGGCGTACGCTGCCAGAGGTTTGTACTCGAATAATCACCCGCTGCGACTGAGCGCTTACTGGTAGGGGGAATAGTGGCTTCACATGAGAAACAGGCCGGTTGTCAAAGTGCAGGCCATCGCCACCTGAATAAGTAGCAATAGGCGTGCTGCCTATTTGGCTGTAAATCGCAACGTCTAAACTATCTAAAAGGGGATAGTCGACGTGCAATAGAAATCGACTTTCATTGCTTTGCGTTGGCGCAATGACCATTGAAAACCAATGTACGTTTGTGTTCATACCCAAGTTAATGGGTGAAGATATTGGTGTCCAGTCGGTAAGCGGCGTTTGAGTAATGGTAGTAAAATCGAGCGCATTGCCATTATCTACATTGAGATAAGTAAGCTGCGAGAATCGTGGTGTTGCACTGGTGTTAGGAGACAAACTAAACAACACAGACACAAATGCAACGACGGCCACTAGGGTGATAAGAATAAGACCCGCATCATACTTGCGCATCGCTTTCAGATTTGTCTGCATATAAACCTATGTTTAGCTGAGAGAAAACAACTCACAGCTATTAGCATAACTGCTAATACGTAATTTATCAGTCTCAACTTGCAGATATTCGCCTAATTGTTTAGCGATATGGGGTAGAAAAGCAGGTTCGTTATTACGTTTTCTCGGTCGAAGGGTTTTGGGAAACAGATAAGGCGCATCAGTTTCAAGAATAAGACGGTTTAAAGGTATAGACTTCACGGCTTCGCGTAGTGCTTCGCCTCGCTTCTCATCACATACCCAGCCAGTAATACCAATATAAAGCCCCAGCGCAAGGTAGTGCTGAACCTGCTCTGCATTCCCAGTAAAACAGTGGGCAATACCACCTTTTATACGAGGCATATACTCGGTTAATAACGCGACTTGTTCGTCAAACGCATCCCTTTCATGTAAATACACGGGTAAGTCTAATGCAGCCGCAATGTCTAACTGGGCTTCGAACACTGCCAATTGAACGGGCTGTGGTGAGAAGTTGCGATTAAAATCCAGACCACATTCACCAATTGCAACACACCCTTTCTGTTTTGCAAGTTCGCGTAACCGCTTGTAATCACTTGGTGTGACATCTTTCGCATTGTGAGGATGGACACCGATAGTGTAACAGCACTGGGTTGGATACTTATTATATAGCGCTACTGCGGCGTCCCATTCACTGGGGTGCGTGGTGATAATGCAGAGTTTTTCTACACCTGCATCTTGTGCTCGTTGTATAACTTCATCGGCGTCAAATCGCTTATCAAGCAAGTTGACGCCAGCATCAAACCAAGGCATTTATTTTACGCGTTTTACTTTCATACGCTTGTTAAGCCCTTCTACACTTAAGAAAAATGCACCCAATAAGCCCCTTTCTACGGCTACCGACTGACCTTCCTTAAGCTTCATGTAGGTTCCATCAGTTTGCTGCCATACAGAACCATCGCTGAAAGTTATAACATGCTTATCACGCACATTCTTCTTGATTGAAGCGATAGTGACCGCAATCTCAGAAGCTTCGTCAGACAAATCTCGCTTATGTTCAAGTCCAAAGTCATTCTTAGGTTCAGAGGCTTGAACTTGTCCCTGAGCGACAGGCGCTGGGCGAGGCTTCATCTGATTACCATTGTTGCTCTTGTAGGCCTGTAGTTGCTCAATCTGAGCGTCTGAACCTTCGTACTTGTTGAGTGATTTCGCGACGCTGTCATAGCACATAAGTCGCTTTAAACTATTGTCCGTGTTGCGACATTTCTCCAATGCATCAGCAACTGTCTCAGCTTGTACATTAAACGCCCCAAACGCGCACAGAATAGTGGCAAGAGATAGCAGTCGGGTTTTCATTTTTATTCCTTTCTTTTTTTAACATCTATGTGTTGTCTGTTGTTTCAGTAGATGTATCGTCTTTTGGTGTTTTACCCGCGTAAAATCCCCCAACAATAACCCCTACTTCAAACAGCAACCACATTGGAATAGCTAATAATGTTTGAGAGATAACATCTGGCGGTGTTAGCAACATGCCAACCACGAATGCACCAACAACCACGTACGGGCGCTTGGCTCGTAAAGACTTAGCATCCGTTACCCCAGTCCAGCACATTAAGATAATGGCTATCGGTATCTCGAATGAGACCCCAAATGCAAAGAACAGTTTCAAGACGAAGTTCAAATAACTGGATATATCTGTACTTACCGTTACACCTTCAGGTGCTACGCTTGTAAAAAACGCGAACGCTATTGGAAATACCACAAAGTAGGCAAACGCCATTCCTGCGTAAAACAGCAGCGTACTGGAAAGTAGTAAAGGCGCTACCAGGCGCTTTTCATTTCTGTACAAACCCGGAGCCACAAACCCCCATACTTGATAGAGCACATAGGGAATCGCAATAAAAAACGATAACACCAGTGTAAGTTTAAACGGAGCAAAGAAAGGTGATGCAACGTCGGTTGCAATCATGCTCGCATTTTCAGGTAAGGCTTCAAGCAATGGCATCGCCAATAGCTTATAAAGGTCTTGCGCAAACGCCGCAAGACAAATGAAGACGATAAGTACGCTCAAAAGGGCTTTGAGAATACGGCTACGCAATTCAATTAAATGAGAAATAAGGTTATTAGCGTCAGACATCTATTGCTTTTTATAAGGTTCTTGAACCGACTCTGCAGCTTTTTTTAGCTCATCGACGCTTTGTTCAAGTTCAGGTGAAAGATCTTTAAGCCCTTGCTGCTCTGCTTTTTTCAAATTTTCATGCAATTCGTGCACGCGCAACTGATGCTCAACTTCTTGCTTAAAGCCCGTTGCTACATTACGCACGCTACGAATTGTATTTATAGTTGAGCGCATGGCACCCGGTAATCTTTCTGGCCCTAAAATAAGCAGCGCCAGTACACCGATAACCAATAGCTCCCAAAAGCCGATATCGAACATTAGGATTTTTCTTTAACGTCGCTCTGCGTCTTAGTTGAAACAGGCTCTGCTGCTGACTTTTCTTCAACTTGCTTCTTTTGTTCAAAGTCTGCGTCTTTGTCTTCTTCGGTGACTGCTTTTTTGAAGCCTTTGATTGCGCCGCCTAAATCAGTACCTATACCTTTAAGACGCTTCGTACCAAATAAAAGCACCACAATAACCAGTATGATCAGCAACTGCCAAACACTAATACCACCCATAAAAATAATCTCCCTTACATCGATTGGCACAGTATGCCATTGCCTGCTGATGCTTTCACCTGAATATTTACTTCAATGAATAAAGATTGACGTTTTGGTTGGGACAATCCATGCTCTGTATATCCCCAATGCGAATGGTCGAAACATTCAACTATGCTAATTTTTACAAGGAGTTAGTGAGCAATGCTATGCCTTACCGTGGTCTATTGCCATTTATTGCTCGCTTTACCTGTTGCACCTGACTCAGCTGCTGACACGTTGAACTCCCCCGTAAATGCGACCAGTGTAGGTATAACCTATCGGGATATTGCTCGGCCAGAAAATACGCTTTCTAACCGCGCTAACTCGACAAAAGAAAGTACACACTCCTTGCCTCCTTCAATACCTAATGAGCAATGGTTTGATATTTGGCAGCGTAGCTTCACCGACACCATGGACTTCACCGTAAAACAGCTTGATGGTTTGTTTGAAAGTTCAGATGAAATAGGTGCTTCAGGACAGAAGGAAGCCAGAGCCGAAGGTCGTGTTCAACTTGCCTGGGAGCCAAGAAGTGGCATGCTCTCGGATACGGATTTGCGCTTCAGGGTAAGAGTTCGCCTACCGGCTTTAAAAGAACGCGTTGATTTACTATTAAGTGATAACGAAGACGAGACACAGAACAACACAATACGAGCCGCGAGGGATACCGGCAATAACAACCGCGATCGAACGACCATCGCGCTTCGCTTTCGTCCTGAGCAAGACTCTCACTACTCATTTAGAATTGGTGCTGGTCGCCGCGACCAACTCTATGCGATGACCCGATACAGAGATGCTTTTGCCTTTTCTAAACAATGGGCCATGCTATACGACGCCGAACTTTACTATTACACCCGTGACCGTTTGGGTGCGGAGGTGGGCGTCGCTTTTCAATATGAAATCAATAAAAAGCACCTGGTTCGACAAAATAATCGCTACTACTACCGCGACGATACCAACGACTGGCTATGGCGTCACGAGGTTCACCATTTGTTTTCGGTAGATCAACACAACGCCGTTATTCCTCACTTTATGGTGGAAGGGCTCAGCCAACCCAACTTTCGCGTAGAAGAAGTCTATGGCGGGTTTAGGTGGCGTAACAACATGCTGCGCGATTGGCTATTCTTTGAGGTAGAGCCTTTCGTTTTATGGCTACGTGAAGAGGATTTTAAAACCTCATACGGCGTAGCCCTGCGCGTAGAAGCCTATTATGGGCGCGATACTTAGGGTAATTCCTTAGAATGAAAAAAGGCTGTCTACTGACAGCCTTTCGAAAAAACGCTTTGCGGGAATAAATTTAAGGACGAAGCGCCCTATCACCTCGAGCAAGCCCACACACACCGGTGCGCGATGATTCGATAATTTCAGCACACTGCCCCATAGTCGTGGCAAATGCATCTAGCTTATCTGTGGTGCCCGTAATTTCAATGGTGTAGTTGTTTACGTTCACATCCACAATACGCGCACGGAAGATATCAGAGTTCCGCTTCACTTCAGCACGTACCGACTCTGTGCGAGTCGCGACTTTAATCAGCATAAGTTCGCGTTCAATGTGCGTACCTTCAGTAAGGTCTACCACTTTTAGCACATCAATAAGCTTATTCACTTGCTTAGTAATTTGCTCTATGACTTTGTCGTCGCCGTGCGTGATAATCGTTAGACGCGAAAGGCTCGCGTCGTCGGTTGGTGCCACACACAGTGAGTCGACGTTGTAACCACGTTGTGAGAATACACCAACGATACGAGATAGTGCGCCAGGGGCGTTTTCCATTAATACAGAGATAATACGTTTCATCAGGTTCGCTCCGTCTTGCTTAAGCGCATGTCATCCATTGCGCCAAACTTAATTTGCATTGGATATACGTGTTCGTTTTGGTCTACTGCTATGTCCATAAACACTAAGCGATCTGTGTAACTGAAACATTTCTCCATTGCTGCGTCTAGCTCGTCAAGCTTGTCTACTTTAATGCCCACGTGTCCGTAAGCTTCTGCCAACTTCACAAAGTCAGGCATTGAATCCATGTAAGAGTGTGAGTGACGTCCTTTATAAATCATATCCTGCCACTGACGAACCATACCTAGGGCACGGTTATTCAATGAGATAATCTTGATAGGCAGGTTGTACTGCAAACAAGTAGATAGCTCTTGAATATTCATTTGAATACTGCCGTCACCCGTTACTACCACAGAGGTTGAACCTGGGTGCGCAAACTGCACACCCATTGCAGCCGGTAAACCAAAGCCCATGGTGCCAAGACCACCTGAGTTGATCCACTGACGCGGTTTATCATAAGGATAATAAAGCGCAGCAAACATTTGGTGCTGACCTACGTCAGAACTTACGTAGGCTTTACCGTCTGTGTGTTTGTACAAGGCTTCGATAACGCGCTGAGGCTTAATTACCTCTTCGCCCTGTGCGTAGTTTAAGCACTGACGAGCGCGCCAGGTTTCAATTTGTTGCCACCAATCGGCCAGCTTTTCGCTTTGACCTGATAAGTCTTTCTTATTTACCTGACTTAAGATTTGATCAAGTACTTTATCTACCGAACCTACTACAGGAATATGCGCATTTACGGTTTTAGAAATCGATGCTGGGTCAATATCAACGTGAATAATATCCGCATGTGGGCAGAACTTATCAACGTTATTAGTAACACGGTCATCAAAACGTGCACCTAGTGCAATGATGCAATCGGCATTATGCATGGTCTTGTTCGCTTCAAGCGTACCGTGCATACCTAGCATGCCGATAAATTGCTTGTGTGTACCCGGCATAGCACCAAGACCCATTAGCGTACAAGTTACCGGTGCATTAAGCTTCTCGGCTAACTCAATAACCTTTGCAGACGCATCGCAAGCTACAGCTCCACCACCTACATACAGTACGGGACGTTCTGCTTTAAGTAACGACTCAACTGCCTTTTTGACCTGTTTAGGATGGCCTTTTTCAGTTGGGTTGTAAGAACGCATGGTCACGTCAGTTGGGAACACGTACGGGTGTTCTTCTGCTACGTTCACAATATCTTTTGGCAAATCTACTACCACCGGGCCAGGACGACCTGTGTTGGCAATATAATAAGCTTTAGCAATCGCTTCTGGGATATCAACCGCGCGCTTTACCAAAAAGCTGTGCTTAACGATAGGGCGTGAGCACCCCACCATGTCAGTTTCTTGGAATGCGTCTTCACCAATATGCTTCGACGGCACCTGTCCCGATAAAATAACCATCGGAATAGAGTCCATATATGCAGTAGCAATACCTGTAATAGTATTCGTAGCGCCTGGACCTGATGTGACGAGCACTGTGCCGGTTTTGCCAGTTGAACGTGCATAACCATCCGCCATGTGGGCGGCTGCCTGTTCATGACGTACGAGGACGTGTTTGACATCATCTTGCGCAAATAACGCATCATAAATGTCTAATACGGCACCACCTGGGTAACCGAACACGTGTGTCACTCCTACATCTTTTAGCGCTTCAACCACCATGGCTGCGCCCGACATCATTTTCACAGTGCTTTCTCCTGTAATGGGTTGGGGGGTTTGTCAGCGTACGTTGACGATGCCCCGACTATATCTAAGGTAATAGGAAGATAAAACACCAAATTGCGTAAAAGTGAGATATATATCCCAATATTCGCAATAATTAGGATAAATATTTCGACTTAAGTGTAATTTTGACAGAAAATAGGATATTTATTTACACGATTTTAACAGCGCAAACAATAAACATAGTTGCTTTAAGAGAGGCGCCTTTACACGTTTTAGATGCATAAAGGCATAAGCTTAATCATCGAGGTCGATATCAAGATCACTGTTATCGCTTATATCGTCGTCATCGTCAACATCTTGTTCAGCAGCACGCTTAGAGCCATAAATACTTGCTGTTTTTGGACGGTTTATTCTGGCTTGGTATTTCAACCACGCTTTCTCTTGCGGTGTTGCAGGGTCACGATGACCAAGAGCCGATTCTAAATAGGCTTGTTCTTCATCATTCTCTGGCGTAATTTTCCCGTCCACTAGTGCAGCGAACAAACTACCATGAGCCTGAAGAAGCTTACTTTCATTAATTGAAAAATCTCCTGAACGGGCAAAGCCGTACGGGTAATTTTTCTTATCTATAAAGGGTTTTCTTGCGACTTGCTCTTTTGTGATTACAGACATCTTAACCTCTTCCACCGCTAATACCTGCGTTGTAAACACAGACAAAATTGCAACACCAACTGTTGAATGAAATAGACTACTGATATAGCGCCTTAATCGCTTTCAAGGTTATTCTTAGTTGGATTTTTATTTTCTGTCAAACAGAAAAGTAGCTGTAGTAAAAACTTAATATTGAATGTTTTAAAAGAGCATAAAAAAGGCCGCAAGCGCGGCCTTTTATTATAAGCGTGATATCAGCGTTTTTCGCTTACCCAAACCGTAATGGTTCCGTCGACGACCACGGTGCCTTCAGCGTTATACGCCTTAACAGAAATAGGTAAATCACCTGGCTTCCATGCGTCAGCTGGCACTTCTGCTACACAACGAATATCTGAGTCTGCTTTCGCCGGATACTTTACTTCCATGCCCTTTGGGATCCACCTGAGGTTTTTAGGTATGGATGCTTCACACATAAACCCCATGGCCATTTCCAGACCATTGCAAATAGCAATAACGTGAACCGTTCCAATGTGATTTTCTACCGCTTTACGTTTACTAATAAGCACTTCACAGTAGTTTGGTTTAATGTCTGAGATAAGTGGTGAAACGGTAGAAAAATAAGGTGCCCTGCGCGCTGAGTACCAGCTAAATAGCTTCTTGCCAAAGGGCAGCTTCATAAATTTGTTATATGTATTTAGTACGTAATTCTTTGACATAGTTGTTCACGCTGATAGTTGGGAGCTTTTTATCTTTCGAGTGATTATTAAATCCGCGCCACTGGTTAGACCAGAGGAAGTTACATTAACATAATCCCAACGAAGTAGTGATGCAAATAAATTCCTATTTAGAGATATAAAAAAGCAGCTAAAAAGCTGCTTTTTGATATCTGTGTAGACGTTACATTGTGTAATTTACGCCTAGGTAGAAGAAGCGTCCTCTAGGTCCTGCCGGTCTCGACAATGTGCCAAGGTAAGGATCTTCCTCAAACGCGTTATTGATACCACCATATACTTCTAGGCTATCTTCAAAAGTGTATGAAACAGAAAAATCATGCACCAACGCAGAGCCAGTGTGAGTTTGACTGATAAAATCAGGATCACTCTCGATATCCTGGTTTTCTAGCCCAGGAAGTAGCTGGCTTCCTTCGTAGCGTCCTCTCCACCCAACAACGAGTTCACCAATTATATAGTCTGCACTCATGTTTACGATCCACTCTGGTCGCCCAAATGTTCCAAGAACATCAGTGACTTCGTCAGGTGCACTCACATCCCTTACTTCATCATTTTTGAGGAAGTTTGTTCCGTTGATAGTGAATTCAATTCTTCCGTCTGTGTCGACTAATTTAGCCAACTCAAAGCCATAATCTATGCGGAAATCAATACCAGATGTTTCAACCGCTGCAAGATTGATAAACCCTGAACGAAAATCTGTGATAAATCCATTCGTAGCATCACGGTCAATTGCGTCACAAAATTGGTTGTTGATTGTTGGCGCGTCTACGCAGTTAGATGCAATGTCAAAACCAGTAAGGCTATCAATCAGGCCATCAATTTCAATATTATAGTAGTCTAGCGTCACTACTAAACCTTCCAGCATACCGTCGAGCTCTGTATCTGGTCTCCACACTGTACCAATCGTGATGGTTTCTGCTTCTTCAGGATCAAGGTCTGGGTTACCGCCCGTTGAACCAGAAACAAACGCTGACAGGAAGTTAGTAGAATCATAAGTGCCATCAGCTACCGCGTCGCCAATCAGTGCAATACAGTTCGCCTCCCTGAACTCAGAGCCCGCACTAATTAAGTTTTGGTTACAAGGGTCATCTCCTGCACCAAGTGAAGCCGCAAATGTAGGTGCGAAGGCTTCATTAATGTTGGGAACCCGCACCGCTTCAGAGAAGGTCGTTCGAATACTAAATGTATCAACAGGTGACCATACTGTTCCTATCGTCCAAGCGTCATGCGTACCATATGGGTCGTAGTCTGAGCTTCTGTATGCTGTGCGCAGCTCTAATCGCTCAGCGAAATCGACACCTTCTAGTAAAGGTATAGTTGCTTCTACAAAGTATTCTGAAACATCGTACTCACCGTCAGAAGGATTGGTTGGGCCGTTACGAGAGTCTAATGTTCCAAAGGTTAAGCCTGCTGCGGAGTATGGATCTGGCGTATAGGTACTTGACTCTTTTCTCCATTCGTAACCAAGAGCAAACATAACAGGGCCTGCCGGAAGCTCGAATAAATCAGAAGAGTCGCCCGATACTACTGCTAAGAAATTCTCTTGCGTTATATCGTTCTGCTCAGTGCCAGGTTGGAATATAAAGTTAGCCGCTTCTGCGCTGATTGAATCCTTTCCAAACAGATTCACTGGTACACAAGAACCATCACCAGGCTGGAAAGTTAAGAACCCAAAATTCGCATTCGCAGATGGAAACGGCGACGTAGGAGGAAGCGCAGAACTGTCTAGGTCAGAGCGACAAACAACATTGCCAGTTGCTGGATCTGTTACAGCGTCAATAGCAGCGAAGTATCTATCTTCTATGCGCAAGTTCGAAGTAATGTCGGCATCAGTTCGACCGTAGTTATAGAAAACCTCGTACTCTAGAGCGGTGTTAGGGATATAACCATCGAAGCCTGTAACAATACGATACGTTTTACGTTCTGCTTCTGGGTTTGAATTAGCATTTATATCAAGAACATCGCGGGACATTACCAAGCTTGGTGATTCACCTTCTGCTTGTAATTCATTAATTTGAGACAGTAGAGCTGCAGGAATATACGGATTGTCTAGTGAGATTGGAATATCGTCATTGAAACCATTCACCTGATTAGTTTCTTTAGTCGAGCTAAATACGAATTTGGCATCTACAAAGAAATTTACGAATTCATTTAGTTCGTAATTTGACACTGCCTGTACTAATACTCTTTTAGACTCTGGAAGGATAAGTTCAGCGTCGGGACTACCCGGTACACCATCACCACCACTCGCATCGAAAGGTCCAGCATAAACATCGCCGGGATTGTAGGCACGTAAGGTGCCGTCTTCACCCACTACCTGACACGTTGGAAACATGGACGTTCCGATAGTGCCGCAACCTAACACGCCGCCGGATCCAGCGACATCTCCAAACGCACTGCCAGTTAATGAAATTACACCTCTGTCACTTGAAATTGGAAGTCTGTAATCTGGCACCCAAGTATTCTTGAAGCGTGAATCAATACCAAATGCACTCTGAGTAGCCTCTGTATTGGCTACTTGTGTATATAGACCAGAGCCTGCGAAGTCTCTATCTCTAGCATACACTGGGCTGGTTTCTTGGTATTCAACCGCGAATACTAAATCACCTTTATCTGTAGAAAAGCCGTTGGCCAATGATAAAAAGAATTCATTTGCGTCACCATCGTCAGTCACACCTGTTTGAGTGCGAAGCTCTAGCCCGTCGAACGAGGCTCCGTTTCTCATATTAAAGTTGACAACACCGGTTACCGCATCAGCGCCGTAAACAGCTGAGGCACCACCAGTGAGGACTTCCACGTTTCTAAGTAAAGCAGTAGAGATGGTATTTACATCAACAGAGCCCGTACCCTCAATACCTGAAACATGTCTTCGACCGTTTTCCATAACTAAGGTTCGCTCACTACCTAGATTACGTAAGTCCAGTAAGCTTGCTCCTAGTGGGGTTCCATTAAATGCAGAAAAAGACCCCGGCAGTGACGCCTGTAGTTGAGGCGATTCACGCAACATGGCACCTAAATCTATTTGACCAGATGTTTTGATATCACCAGCATTAATAGCAAGAACAGGGCTCGCTGCTTCCAGGGAGGAGTCTTGAGCAACGCGAGAACCGGTTACAACTACTTTTTCGACATCCTTCTCTTCAACAGCGGCTTCTTCCTGAGCCTGAACCGCAGATGCACTAACAGTAAGTGCAGATGCTACTGCAATTGCTAGTGCAGAAATATTGTTTTGCTTTGATGAACCAAAAGCCATGTGTGTTTCTCCAAGTATTACTTTTTCGTTCCAGAGTGCTCTTTACGGCACTTTCGAGGAGTCTAAAAGCGATGGTTATTTTTATATGTTTTCAATTTGCGTTTTACATAATGCATTTTGCAAATGGTGTGCCTATCAAAAAGCAAGTAAACAGTGAAACTACCGCTAAAAAACGGCGCATTATGCATATTTACCCACTAAAATCTATTTAATATTCAAAAAGACTTAACTAACGGCTTTCGAATGCACATTTAATGTGCAAAAGAGCTCGTAAAATGTAGATTTATTGAGAACTAGGTTGAAATCAAGGCGGCACCGCACTAGGAAGGTGCAAAGAGTCATGAATAAGGATTCACAACGGTGCGTAAAGACAGACAGAATCGGCGCTGAAGCAATAAGCGCAAGCAAATTTATACTTTCGTATAAATTTAAGATTACGCAGTTAATTAGGTCACCTTGTATATTTAAATAAGTAGGTCTTAAACCGTTTTTCAGAGCTGACGACTTGCCGATTCTTGAGCAAGTATGCACGGTGCTTTTCAGTGAAATAAGAGGTTATGGTTTGTAGCAAAAACTAATTTGAATGCTTTGTGAAGCGATGGCCGACACTCGGTCGCGGGCGCATAAAGGGGGCGCATCAATACATCTGCTAATGTTTAGATTTTCGTGATGTTTGAAAATTTGGAGCGGGAAACGAGATTTGCCAACTGGCCGACATTCGGTCGCGGGCCCTTTGAGGGGTCGCATCAATACATCTGCTGATGTTTCGATTTTCGTGATGTTTGAAAATTTGGAGCGGGAAACGAGATTCGAACTCGCGACCCCGACCTTGGCAAGGTCGTGCTCTACCAACTGAGCTATTCCCGCATAGAGTCGATGCTGTGCATCTTATAGGTACTTACCTATGGCAAGTGAATTTGGAGCGGGAAACGAGATTCGAACTCGCGACCCCGACCTTGGCAAGGTCGTGCTCTACCAACTGAGCTATTCCCGCAACAAAAGAGGTACTTCGTTTGAAGTGGTGCGCATTTTACAAAAATTTTGGGGTAACGCAACCTTTAATTCTACTTTTTTTGCACCTCAATGTTTGAATGCCTAAATCGTAAACACTTTCTCACGATAATAGCGCATTTCTTCAATAGACTCGCGAATATCATCAAGCGCTAGGTGTACGCCTTTCTTTTCGAAACCGTCTAAAATTTCAGGCTTCCAGCGGCGCGTTAGTTCTTTTATTGTACTTACATCAATATTTCTATAGTGGAAGTAAGCTTCAAGCTCGGGCATGTACTTAACCATGAAGCGTCTGTCCTGCCCTATGGTGTTTCCACATAGCGGTGACTTGCCTGCATCTACCCATTGCTCTAAAAAGGCAATAGTTTGCGCTGATGCTTCTTCAACGCTTATTTTACTTTCTCGGCAACGTGCAGTTAATCCACTTTCACCGTGAACTCGTGTACACCACTCGTCCATATTATTTAACACGTCATCACTTTGATGTACCGCTATTACAGGCCCTTCAGCCAAAATATTCAGCTGTGCGTCGGTAACAATGGTTGCGATTTCCATTACTACACAGGTTTCAGGATCTAACCCTGTCATTTCCATGTCTATCCAAACAAGGTTACTGTCGTGTTTACTCATTACTTTCCTCTTTGCGCTACAGACATGGCAACCATGCCCTACAAACGGTATTATTGACATAGTATACGTGAAACTAGAAAAGAATCGTGGCGAAAAAACCAAAACTTACACAACGACAGAAACGACAAGTTGCAGCAAATAGAAGCAAGCGCTTGCGTGAAAAGCACGCGTCAAAGGGCGCGGCGAACCTTGATGAAAGCACGCTAGAAAGCGGTACGGTAATTGGTCGCTTTGGTAAACACGCCGACGTTGAAGACGCAAACGGCGCAGTATCTCGCTGCCACATTCGCCGCACGGTAGACTCTGTAGTGTGTGGTGACAAGGTGTTTTTCAGTAAAGGGGATGACGCTGAGTCAGGTGTAAGTGGGGTTATTGAAATTGTAAAAGACAGGCACTCCGTCCTGACTCGCCCAGATTATTACGACGGTATTAAACCCATTGCCGCGAATATCGACCGTATTATAGTGGTTAGCGCTATTTTACCCACCCTTTCACTGAATATTATCGACCGTTATCTCGTTGCCTGTGAAGACATAGGCATCACGCCGCTGATTGTCCTTAATAAAGTAGAATTGCTCAGTGAAGAGGAACGCGCAACCGTCACAGAGCAGCTTAAGACGTACGAAAACTTAGGCTACGAAGTGCTTTTCACCAGTTGCAAAACCGGTGAAGGCATTAGCAAACTCAATGAATACCTTAACGATAACATCAGCGTTTTCGTAGGGCAGTCCGGCGTAGGTAAATCGAGCCTTATAAACCAAGTTCTGCCAGACGCCGATGAATTAACCGGCGATATTTCAGATAACTCGGGACTAGGTCAACATACAACGACGGCGGCCAAATTGCTTCACTTGCCAGCCGGCGGTGATTTGATTGATTCCCCAGGAGTACGTGAATTTGGCTTGTGGCACATTCCTACCGAACGTATTACATGGGGCTTTATTGAGTTCAGAGATTATTTGGGCGGCTGCAAATTCAGAGACTGCAAGCACTTAAATGATCCGGGGTGCTTACTAAGAGAAGCTGTAGAAGAAGGAAAAATTAGCGCAGAACGCTTCGACAGCTACCATAGAATATTAACCACCATGGAAGAGCAGCGCCCTAGTCACAGCCAGCCTCCCGGGGCATAACAACTGCCACTAGTTTTCAACCTCACTGGAGCGCTAAACTCGTTGGAGCGACCGAAGAAGTACGCGCACTGCTTACGTGTAATAGCTGTCTCTTAATCGGCGATTTATTCTTTTGGTGTGAACCACGTGCTTATGCTTTTGTGTAAGCACTCATAACCCTAAAGTTGCTCTTAATACCACGACTTACGATACAATAACGCTATCTATGCAATGCGTTATTGCTTGCATAAAAGAAACGGAGATATTTTGTGTTAGATTGGCTTAAAGTTAATTTACAATACGTTACACCAAAGCACCTGCTTTCACGCCTTGTAGGCAAACTTGCAGAAGCAGAAATGGGTAGTGTTACGACATTTTTCATCAAGGCGTTTATTAAGCAATACAACGTTGATATGTCAGAAGCGCTGCATGAGGAACCAGAGCATTATAGAAGCTTTAATAAGTTCTTCACCCGCCCGCTTAAACCTGAAGCCCGCACCATTGACGAAAACGATGACGTACTTATCCATGCTGTTGACGGTACGGTAAGTCAGTTTGGCGATATCCATAGCGACAGTATTTTTCAGGCGAAAGGCCATGACTTTAGCCTAACTACATTATTAGGTGGCAAGCCTGATGTAGCTGCGCCATTTAAAAATGGTAAGTTTGCTACCATTTACCTTGCCCCTCGTGATTATCACAGAATTCACATGCCTGTTGAGGGCACGCTTACTGATATGCTGTACGTGCCGGGCGAACTTTTTTCGGTAAATCCTCTTACAGCACAAAATATTCCAGGTCTGTTTGCACGTAACGAACGTGTTGTGGCGCTGTTCGACACGCCTGTGGGCAAAATGGCAATGGTGCTTGTAGGCGCTACCATTGTGGCAAGTATTGAGACAGTTTGGGCTGGCACGGTTACGCCACCTGCGGGTAAAAATGTTCAGCACTGGTCATATGAAAAAGACAGTGAAGCAGCAGTTTTCCTTGAAAAAGGTGCGGAGCTAGGCCGCTTCAAGCTAGGTTCGACCATTGTGGTGTGTTTCGAAAAAGACATGATTGATTTTGAAGACCTCGCCCCTGGTATGGTCACACGCCTTGGTGAGCCTATGGCGCTTAAATCAACCGCACAGGCTAGGGCTAAAGATAAGCTCGTTAGCGATGAAACAGCCAGTGACGAAAAGAGCGAGGCTTCGTCAGAGGGCGCTGACAGCTAATTTATGGATGCTGTTAAAAAAAGCCTGATCTCACTTCATTTCACGGTAATTTTACTTGGTGGTACAGCCCTTTTCTCTCGGCTTGTACCACTTAGCGCCAGTGATATCACTCTTGTTCGTTCAGTATTTGCCTGCATAGCGTTGTTTGCCTTTTTGAAATTGGCGAAAAACAAAATAAAGCTGAATTCAAAAAAAGACTACGGCGTTGCCCTCGGTTTAGGCGTGCTGATGGCATTGCACTGGGTCACCTATTTTGCCGCCATGCAATATGCTGGGGTGTCTGTTGGCATGATTGCCCTTTTTACCTTTCCTGTAATCACGGTACTTATCGAGCCTTTCTTTGAGCGGGTAAGGCTGGTCTGGCAGGATATCGTATCTACCGTTACGGTGGTCGTTGGCGTTTATTTAATAGTGCCCGAAACGTCACTGGAAAATGACATTACCCTTGGTGTTCTTATTGGTATTGCCTCCGCCATCTTGTATTCGTTTAGAAACCTTATTCATCGTAAGCACTTTAAGCACTACAGCGGTGCGCAGGCCATGGCGTGGCAAACCTTGGTTATCAGTATTTTAATGCTGCCGGTAGGCAGTGCAGCAATAACCTCAGCGTCTACTAGTTCTTGGCTAATGCTATTGTTTTTAGGTACCGTATTTACTGCGCTTCCTCATGCACTTATTGCTGCGAGCCTACGTCACCTTAGGGCAAAAACGTTTTCGCTCATAGCCTGCATGCAGCCTCTTTATGGCGTTTTCCTTGCTATTATTCTGCTTAACGAAAAACCTGGTTTAAGTGCGTTGTTAGGTGGAATTCTTATTACGTCAGCATCAGTTTATGAAACGCTCAACACGCATAAGTTGCATAATGCAAAAGATGATTAAGCCGTGTTGTGATCTTTAAGGAAGAAATGTCTATGCTCATTTTTGCTCACCGAGGTGCCAGTAAAGCCGCCCCAGAAAACACAGTAAAGGCATTTAAACTGGCTTTCGAACAACGTGCCGATGGCATTGAGTTTGATACCTATCAGCACGAAAGCGGCATTATTGTTTTTCACGATAGAACACTTACGCGCAGAGCACGGGAATCCGGCTATTTACTTGACGTACCGTGGCAATCCCTTACAGAAATGGACATTGGGGATGGAGAGCGCATACCGACCCTGACCGAAACACTGAATTGTGTTCCAAAAGACAAGTGGTGCAATATTGAGATAAAACACTTACGCGACGTAGACAGATGGGTTAAAGACGTTAAAGCGGCGTTACAGCAAAGCGGCATTAATGCTGATAAGCTACTTATCTCTTCATTTAACCATCACTGGCTTCAAGCTATTGCGCTTAGGTGGCCCGAAGTGAAGATCGGCGCCTTATCTGCAAGCTACGAGCTTGACTGTACGGCAAGCGCCCGGGCTCTGAACGCTTATTCCGTAAACATTGCATTAGACGCCGTTGATAAGCAGTTTGTGCAAACGGCGCAGAAAGACGGATTTGACGTATTCGTTTATACCGTAGATGAGCCGAGAGACATGCTTATGCTTAAAGAGTGGGGAGTGACGGGCATATTCACTAACGTGCCCGATGTAGCGCTTAATGTGTTGTCGCATTAAACCCTACTTTTTCAGTGCGAAAAGTCTGTAGAGCGCGTATCTGATACAGACTCACACTATAAAAAAAACGAGCCATTGGCTCGTTTTTTTTGGAATGCTTTTTATGAAATGCAGCTTAGTTGACTACTTAAATTCAGTTGAAAGGTGGTCTGAAAACACCGTATTCTTGCAGCACTTACATTGTCTACACAATCGCATATTCACCCAGTGGCCGGCTACAATTAGCGCTGCACCTATCGCGATGGTAAAGGGTTCGTAGTGATGCCCAAAGATATCTTTGTGCCAATAGATAGCGCCACCCGTAAACAGCAGTGCCAGCGGGTAGTATTTGCCATGATAGCGAATTGCACCGCTAACCAAGGCGACCGCACCTACAATTAACGAAAAAGTTAATATCGTTCTTTCAAACCACACTTGTGCAAAAAAGCTAGAACCGATCAGCGGCAGCAGAGGCACCAAAACAGGTAGCGCGAGGCAATGCAACGCACACAAGCTCGACACCCAAATGCCAAGTTTGTCTAGTTTTGTTGGATTCTCGTCAATTGGAGTCATTACCCTAATTACCACCGTGAAAAAATGAGTTCGCGAACTATTCGCCAGAGACGTTATATTATAACAGACTCACAGAAATGAGAAACGTTCCCACATTAAATTTTGATCTTAACGAGATGAAAATGAACTAACTACGTATAAAATGGGGAAAAAAAGCTATTCGTTTGGCGCTGTACTTAAGCGCTCAGCAACGCCTTTTTCTGCGGAGCTGTGCATTAGCCCACTGCTGTGTAAGGCATTTTCTTCGGTCATGCTTACCTTGCTATCCTTCACATCGGCGTTATTGAGCGAAGCCGTTTGATCGCGCTCTTTACCAAACTGCTTGGCCACTTTCGGCGCATGTGAAAAATAGTCGGTTACTGAGGTAAGGGTTAAACCTTCTTTTTCAAGTGAGGGTATATGAGTTTTCAAGAAATCGACGGTTTCTGGGTGGGGATGACCAATCACCACAACGTGACCATTCTTTTTAGCAATACGTTTCATGTGGTTGAACTGCTTAAGTAAGAATGCAGGCTCAAGCTTATGGTCCAGAAACACCTGTCTGCTTGCGCTAGGCACACCTAACCGCTGCGCAATTTCTTCACCTTTTGTGAGTACCGTGGTTCGGCTATCCACAAAAAATAAGCCTTGGCGCTTCACCTCTTTTAAGAGCGCTTCCATTCCTTTTTGCTGCCCCGTGAACGCACTTCCCATATGATTATTCACACCAACCGCGTTCGGCACGCTCTTCATTGCCTTTCGCAAATTGTAAGTAATGGCACCTGCGAACATGTCAGTGGTTAACCCAAGGGGCCCCATGTTCTTTCCACTTTGCGCCTGCATAGGCATATGCAGCATAACGGCCCTGCCTTCTTGCTCAGCGCGGAGCGCAATTTCAGAAGCCAGCGGCGTTTGCGGAAGTATAGAAAAGGTAATTTCTTTAGGGAGAGAAAAAGCAGCGACATCGGACGGCCTGTATCCCAGGTCATCTAATATTATAATTATGTCTGACTTTGCTTTTACTTGAAGGCTAGTTAGCCCGCATAAAACAAAGATTATACAAGGCATTAGCAGACGCAAAAGCATCTAAGTCACATCCGTTTTTCATCATTATTATTGAGCGCACACTACACAATGCTGTGTTTTTTATAGAATACCAACAACTGATTCAGTTTCAACTTAGTTTCTGAAAATCTAAAATTAACCTGCCTAGTCTAGCCAAGAGCTTGGATTTAGCGCCTTGCCTTTATGACGAATTTCAAAGTAAAGGTTAGGATATTCCTGACCACCACTTCGGCCCACAAGGGCTATGCGTTCACCTTGCCTGACATCATCGCCAGCTTGCTTGAGTAACGCTTGGTTGTGACCGTAAACACTCATATACCCTTCGCCATGATCGACAATAGCGACCAGACCAAATCCGCGCAACCAATCGGCGTACAACACTTTTCCAGGCGCAATGCTGTTTACAGGGTCGCCCTCGGCACCATCTATCACAATGCCTTTCCAAGACACTTGACCTTGGCGGCGACTACCAAATAAGTTTCGTATTCTGCCTTTTACAGGCGCTGCCAGCTTACCTTTTAATTTGGCAAGTCCATCCATACTCACTTCGGCTTCACGGGCAGCCCGTTCTGCGGCAATCCGCGCAGCTTCAATAGCGTCTTTCAGCGCTTTTTCATCAGCTTGTAGTGACGCAATACGCTGGTTTTCAGAGGCTATGGTTTTGTTTATTTTCTTAAGCGTTGCTTTTCTATCGTCCTGGCGGGTTATAAGTACTGCTCGCTGACCTTCTTGCTCATCTTTCAAAGCGGCAAGTGACAAGGCTTTTTCGCTAAGCTCTGCGTTAACTTCTTCAAGCCTAGCAACATTGCCCCTAAAGCTCTCAATCTCTTTTTGGCGCGCTTTTGCCACGTATTGATAATAGGTGATGACACGCTCGAACGTTCGCGCGTCATCTTGGTAAAACAGCATTTTCGCGTAGTCGTAATGCCCCGCCATAAATGCACTTTTAAGCTGGCTCGATAAAAGTGACTGCTGTTTACGGATAGCGGTTTTAAGCCCTTCTTGTTCTTCTTCTAGCTTCGCTTGTTCTTGCTCAATGTTTTTAAGTGACTGTCGGGTGCTGGATAGTGCTTTCGCCACTTTAGCGATTTCGAGTTCAGAGGCCTTCAGCACATTTTCTAATTCCTGTGCACTGGCTCTATTGTTCTCTAATACTTGCTGTCGAGCGCGCAGTTCGGCCTGTAACTCAGCTAATTTTTCTTTTTGACTATTCGCACCGTCTTCTTGTGCAATAGCACTACTTCCAATCGGCATAATTGCAAGGGCAACTATGCACCCAATGATTGAAAGAAATAATCGTACTGACATACGTGCGCCTAGAACCTTAACTTTTTCATTGATGACTTAATGTGTTTCATCGTTGCTGTTAACAACGTTTTCCAGTGTATCTGACGCTCCTCCATATGCCCAGTGCAATTTGTTCGTAATATCAATCATCTAAAGTATTTAGCGCAAACCCGCTATGACTGACATTCATCATACTGAAAGGTAAGCTGGTTTCTCGCCCATTTTTCTATATACTTTGCACTCTTTTCATGGTCTGTAGACAGGGTTAGAGGTAATGGATCAACTAATTGAATTTGCTAGCAACAACTTTATTCTTGCTGGTATTTGGGTTGCGCTGATTGCCATGTTGATATTTAGCTATATCAGTGCATGGACATCTTCAGTAAAAGAATTGAGCACGCACGAAGCAACGGTTTTGATGAATAAAGACGATGCGATAGTGCTAGATACACGCCCTGCGAAAGAGTTTAAAGCTGGCCATATTTTGGGTGCCAGACAAATTAAACCTGAAGAGTTGCGTGAGAAAAACTTCAAGAAACTTGAAAACAGTAAAGACAAACCCATTATCGTAGTATGCGCTATGGGTAATCAGGCTCGTGGTACAGCAAATGCGATGCTTAAAGACGGCTTCGCGAATGTGAGTGTATTAAAAGGCGGAATGAACGCGTGGCAAAGTGCCAGCCTTCCCGTTTCTAAATAACAGGTAACCTTTATGAGCAAAGTAGAACTTTACACCAAGGGCCACTGCCCTTACTGCCACCGTGCAAAAGCATTGCTAACGCAAAAAGGTGTAGAATTTATTGAATACCCAATAGATGTTAAGCCTGAACTGCGCGACGAGATGATTGAACGCGCAAACGGCGGCTGGACTGTTCCGCAAATTTTCATTGACGATCAGCACGTTGGTGGCTGTGACGATATGATGGCTTTGGAAGCACAAAGCAAACTAAATCCAATGTTGGGTTTGGCGTAAAGCGTCAGCGCATACAGCAACGCACTACATTAAATTAAAACGACAATTAAATAGGAAATACCATGGCTGACGAAAATCAGACAAATAACGGCGAAGCAGCGGGCGCACAAGCGCAACAGAGTGCTCAGTTCAATATTCAGCGTATCTACACAAAAGACATTTCTTTTGAGTCTCCAAACGCGCCAGCTATTTTCACTAAAGAGTGGAAGCCTGAAATTAAACTAGACATCGACACTAGCACTAACAAGCTAGAAGAAAATGTATTTGAAGTTGTACTTTCAGTTACCGTTACGGCAACACTTGGTGAAGAAACAGCATTCCTTTGTGAAGTGCAACAAGCAGGTATCTTCGCTATTGGCGAAATGCCAGACCAAAACAAAGCGCACACGCTGGGCTCGTTCTGCCCGAACATGCTTTTCCCATATGCGCGTGAAACCATTTCTAACTTGGTTAACCGTGGAACATTCCCTCCACTTAACCTAGCGCCTGTAAACTTCGACGCTATCTTTGCAGCTTACGTGCAAAAACGTGCACAGCAAGCGCAGGGCGAAGCGCCAAAAATGGACGCCTAATTAGGTGAACATGAAAGGCGTGGACATGAAGTCGCATTCGGTTTCAGAGTCTGTTTCAGTATTAGGGGCGGGGTCTTACGGCACCGCCCTTGCTTTTTGTCTTGCCAGAAATGGCAACCCCACACTGCTTTGGGGCCGTGATGAAAAGCACATTGCCGAAATGAAAGCGAACCGTGAGAATGCTCGTTATCTTCCAGGCGCAACATTTCCAGATGCCCTAGTGGTAAATGCCAACTTAGAAGAAGTGGTAGCCGCCAGCAAAGATATTTTAGTGGTTGTACCTAGCCATGCATTTGCGGCTATGCTTCAAAGCTTAAAACCATTGCTTAAACCGCATCAACGCATTATTTGGGCGACCAAAGGACTTGAGCCAAAAACGGGCCGTCTGCTTCGCGATGTGGCAGAGGAAATACTGGGTACCGACTATCCCCTAGCCGTGTTATCAGGCCCTACTTTTGCTAAAGAAATGGTAGCAGGCTTACCTACTGCAATTTCGCTGTCTTCCACTGACGATACGCTGAGTGACGAATTTGCAGCAAAGCTGCATTGCGCAAAGTCGTTCAGAGTATACAAAAACTCAGACTTTACTGGCGTTCAGCTTGGTGGTGCGGTTAAAAACGTTATCGCTATAGGCGCGGGCTTAGCCGATGGCCTTGGCTTTGGTGCAAACGCGCGAACGGCGCTGATCACCCGAGGTTTAGCAGAGCTTACCCGTTTGGGCGTGAAGTTAGGAGCCAACCCAGAGACCTTCATGGGCATGGCAGGCCTTGGCGATTTAGTTTTGACTTGCACCGACAATCAATCGCGCAATCGTCGCTTTGGGCTGGCTTTGGGTCAAGGCAAGAGTGTCGATGTTGCTATTGACGAAATCGGACAAGTGGTTGAGGGATATCGCAACACTGAAGAAGTGCACATTTTATCAAAGAAAGTAGGCGTAGAAATGCCTATTTGTGAACAAATTTATGCTGTGCTTTATCACGGAAAATCCCCTAAAGAGGCGGCCTTAGCTCTGCTTGGTCGAGACCTCAAAAAAGAAGCCTAGTGAATACTTGATGGTTTTTGCTTAGTAGCAAAAACCATCAGCCTCTTAACGCCCCACTATTCCTATCTTTTCCAGCTTGTTAACCTGAATTTAGCGGCCTTCTCTTACCACGATCACTTTAGTGTTGTCGTGATATCTAGCGTGACTGCGCTTGTGGTGCTTCACTTTTTTCACCTTTTTGTAGGGTGAATCGACAACCACATAGCGATTCCCATGCTTGCGATAGTAATGATTATTAGCAACGTAATAACGATGATTGTCGATAACCTCTACCCTATGCGCACCTGGCAAGACGTTAACGTACAGGCCAATTTCAGGAACGCTTATGGCTACGTCAATAATCGGACGAGCAGGTTGCGTAATAATAGTGACCCTTTCATTCGCCCCTCTATTCGAGTGAGAATGATGACCTGAATGGGCGCTTGCTTGCCCTGCAATCATTAAGCAAACGCCGGTGATAATACTCAGGGTAATACGTTTCATAATGCTTCTCCAAACTCATTCGTACATGTTCACAGGCTATATTAATGAGTGAAGCTGAACGAAACCTGACTCAGACAGGATTTATACCAATCCTTACAAAACGCACAAAAAAGCCCTGTTCACAGGGCTTTCGTATTGCTGCTTGAGAAAATCTAAATGCTATGGCGAAGTGATGTCGGCGCCTGCGCTTTCTCTGTAGGTGGCAATGACAGAAGAGAGTACGGCTTGATAATTACTGATCACAGATTGCCTAGCCGAGAAAAAGCTACGTTGAGCATTAAGCAAATTCAGAAAGTCAGTGTCACCGGCTTTGTAGCGAATATCCGCAAGACGATAAAGCTGCTGATTGTTCTCGAGCGAGGCTAACGCGTAGCGGTAGTTTTGTTGATTGAATACCAAGTTAGTTTGGCTATTTAACAACGCTTCTATCGCGCTAAGCACCGTCTGCTGATACTGTAAAATCGCCAAGTCAACATCCGTTTTTGCAGCCTTCTCTGCAGCTTCTAACCGTCCCCCGTCGAACAGGGTTGCTGCTGAGCTTACTGCTGCGCCTAAGGTCCACCCTTGCGCTAAATCTAAAAGATCACTCACACCAATATCTGCACTTAAGCTCATGCCTGGAAGACCTGCCACTGACGCTTCGTAAAACGCTAAATCAGCCTGCTTAAATTGCGCTATAGCTAACTGAACATCTGGACGCTGCTTCAATACCTCAGCGCTTAATATAGGTGCCACTTCGGGCAGTGAGAAATCGGTTAGCGAAAGGGAAAGCAGCGCTTTTTGTTCAGGCGTATTAAATTGCATAGATTCATTACCTAACAATACCGCTAATGCCCGCTCATTAAGCGTTAAACTATTGCTCAGTCGCAGCACCTCCGACTGAGCACTGATCAAGGTATTGCGCTGTTGGGAAACCTCAATACCTGAGGTATCCCCCTCTTCAAAGCGAATTTGAACTAGGTTTAGCAGCGCTTCGCTAATCTCAACGTTTTGCATCGCAATAGACAGCCGCGACTGCAGTGAAATCTGCTCAAGAAGGGTATTTATAAACAACGCCTGGGTGTCTAACAGCGCATCGGTAAACTGATACTGTGCAGTATCGATACCTAACTTACGACTGCGCTGCTGAGCTTCTCGTGTACCCCATATGTCCGCGTCATAACTCAACCCCAGTCCACCTGAGGTAGAGTGGCTTGAACGGCCACTATCTAGGTCTCTTCCACTGCGTCCAGATGTCCTCGCCGTTATAGTCGGAACGTCACCTGCATTAACTTGTGCTAATAGAAATTGCGCTCGTTTTACCCTCTGCTCGGCTTGATTAAGGGTTAAATTTTGGCTTTCAAGCGTCTTCATAACGGGCGCAAGTTCAGCCACCTCGAACACCTTCCACCATGATGTTGTTATTTGACTAGTCGCGTCCACAGACTTCGCTTTTTGTAGCGCCTGCGTGTCAGTTTCGGGCAACGTTGTAGAAGGTGAATAAGCGCAGCTTGCGGTCAGCACGATACAAGAGAACGCGCACAGTAATGAACGAGCGGCAAGAGGCACAGAAAAACGAAAAGAATGCATGGCGTTACTCCTCTGCCAACGCGTCAATGGGATTAAGCTTTGATGCTTTTTGAGCAGGGGCATAACCAAAAATGAGCCCTACAGCGAGAGATGTGACAAAAGCCAAAACGGGCGGCATTAGCGTGTAGGCGACAGGCACACTGAATGAAGCAACGATAAGGACAACAAAATAGCCCAGAAGAATGCCGAAGATACCACCCAAGATACACACTACCCATGCCTCGATATTGAACTGGCGCAATATATCGCGAGGTTTTGCGCCTGTGGCGATGCGTAGTCCAATCTCCCTCTTACGCTCAGATACGTTGACCAGCATGATATTCATTACACCGATACCGCCAACAAACAAAGATATGGCAGCAACAGACGCCAAGAGCCAAGTTAACGTGTCTTGCGTTTCCGTGACCGCCTCTACCAGTGACTCTGTGGTACGCACCATCACGTCTTCTTGTCCGTGACGTTCTACCAACAGTGCCAACACATCGTCTTTTACCTGAGTGGCTACTTCGGTACTTTCTGCCTTTATGGTAATGCTGCTTAAGTAATCCCGACCAAATACCTTCAAACGGCCAGTTGTAACCGGAATGAGCACTTCGTCATCCATATCGTTTCCACCCGCACTGGCGCCTTTAGAATGAAGTACACCTACGACCTGATAAAAGGCATTTTGCATCAAGATGTACTCGCCTACTGCCCGATATTTATCTTCAAACAGGGTCTCAGCTACCGTATCTCCAATTACCACCACCGGTGCATAATTTGTTACGTCTTCATCGCTGAAAAACACGCCCTGCGCCATTTCCCAGTCTTTAGCATGAAAGTAATCAGGTGTGGTGCCTGTAATACGTCCTGAAAAATCGTTTTCGCTGTAGCGGATGGTTGCCCTTGCACTTCTTTCCGGCGCGACATAAGCCACACCCGGAACACTTTTCAATGCAGAGGCATCGGCTAGTGTCAGCGATGCAATATCTCCGGATGAGCGCATGTTTCGTCCACCCGGCCTAATCGAAATCAGGTTCGTGCCAATGGTTTCAATGCGCTCAAGTACCTGCTGTTTACCTCCCTCACCGATGGCCATCATGGTCACCACTGCCGCTACTCCAATAATAATTCCCAAGAGAGTGAGCAAGGTTCTAAACCAATTCATTCTAAGGGCAGTGAACGCCATAGATAGGGCTGAAAAAAGTGAGATACTTGGAAAAGGTTTGATTGCCGGTACCGGCGTGGGCTCTTGAGAATGTACGTGCTGCACTGAAGCCGTATTCTTTTCAACTGATTCACTTGTGCTAGGCGCAGCGGTTTTGGTATCTGTTACAATTTTCCCATCAAGTAAGTGTATTTGCCTGTCGGCATGTTCAGCAACTGCACTATCGTGGGTGATAAGAATAATAGTCACCCCTTCTGCGTGTAGCTCGCGAAGCAATGCCAGTAACTGCTCTCCGCTGGCCGAGTCAAGCGCCCCCGTGGGCTCGTCGGCTAGTATTACTTCTGCACCATTAATTAAGGCTCGCGCTACCGAGACACGCTGTTGTTGGCCACCTGAAAGCTCTCCGGGTTTGTGCTCTTTTCTGCTTGAAAGGCCAAGTTTATCGAGCAGCTGTTGCGCTTTTTGAGTGCGATCTTCGCTAGACGTACCGCTGTATATTGCTGGCAGTGCCACATTTTCAGTCGCATTTAGCGACGACAGTAGCTGATAGCGTTGGAAAACAAACCCGAACGTTTTCAAGCGAAGGGCAGAAAGTTGATCGGGATTTAGCGAGGATACTGACTGTCCGTGGATACGGTACACCCCTTCTGAAGGGGTGTCTAAACACCCTAGGATATTCATCAAGGTCGACTTACCCGACCCCGACTGCCCCATAATGGCGACAAATTCACCCTTATCGATTGATAACGAAACGTTATCCAATGCGGTGACTTCAAAGCCTTCTGTTTTGTAGCGACGTGATACGCCATTAAGCTGTATTAACGACATATTAGAATCCGTCACGGCGGCGCGGTGGGCCTGATGGCGGCTGCCCACCCGGAACTCTGCGCATGCCCGCGGCCGGCATTGCGGTGCCGTCTGCTAGACCCACAACCACTTCATCACCTTCTGATAGGCCTTCTATAATTTGAATATGGGTTCTATTTTTTATGCCTACTTTTACTGGCGTGCGAACCACCTCATCGCCCTGTTTAAGCATCACGAATTGATTGCGAGCTCGTCCTTTTACTGCCGCTAACGGCACAGAAAGCGCGCCTTTCACCTGCTCTTGCACAAAGAACACTTGGGTAGTCATAGCGTCCATTAAAGTGCGATCAGGATTCTCAACATCGATTAGCACTTGGTATAGCACTACGTCATTAAGTACAGTGGGTGTAGGTAGCACTTGACGAACGGTAGAGTGGTAGAAGGTTTTGTTATCGCCCAAGGTAGAGAAATAGACTGGCATGCCGCGCTTTATTTTCTGCACATCGGCTTCAGACACTTCTGCGCGTAGGGTCATTACTGATAAATCGGAAATTTGAAGCAACACGGGGGCGTTTTGATTAGCATTCAGGGTTTGCCCCTCACGCACCGGTAAGGTGGCTACAGTTCCGGATATTGGCGCGAATATCTTTGCAAACCCGAGCTTAGTAATATCCCCTTCCAGCGAGGCTTCGTCGGCTTTAATCTGTGCGATGCTCGCCGTGATCTTGGTATCGATAACTTTAAGGTTTGTATCGCTGCTTACGACTACATCTTGGCTGACTGCATTTTGCTTAAACAAATTTTGATTGCGTTGCGCTCTCACTTCGGCGAGTTCTCTCTCTGCCCGCAGCTGAGCCAGCTGTGCTTTTTTGCTGTCCAGCGCCGCTTGAGAGTTCTGTACTTGTGTTTCAAATACACGGGCATCGATCTCTACCAGCAAATCGCCTTCTTTAACAATATCCCCCTCTTCTACGTGAATATTGTCTACCTGACCTGAAACCTGCGCGCCTACCTCTACGTAGCGCTTGGGCTCAAGCTGACCTGTAGACACCAAATTTAATTCGATGTCTCGTATCTTTGCACCTTGAAAGAGATATTCGGTATTTGTCTGAGGTGAGTATAGCCATGCATAAACAGCATAAGCGGGCACAAACACAATAATTGCAATGAGCAGTACTTTAATGGGTAGAGGGAGTTTCAAAGCATTCGATCCATAAAAAAAACTGAATGCAATATAGCGAATGTAAAGATTCGCCACGAGAGACAATCTTTACATTTACGCTATCTTTACAGACATTTTTAAAGGCTGAATAAGCTTTTGATTTGAATGATTAAAAGAGTTTTTAGCAAAACAGTAAGCGTTGAAGAAAGTACTAACGAGCACCCTCGTAACCAAACTGACGCCAGCTTTCATACACAAATACCGATACTGCATTAGACAAGTTCATACTACGACTGTCTGGCAACATAGGGATGCGAACACGCTGCTCTGGGGGAAGCGATTGAATATAGTCGTCTGGTAAACCTCGGGTTTCCGGTCCGAAAATTAACGCATCGCCTTTTTGATAAGACACATCGCTGTGAAATGCTTTGCCTTTCGTTGTGCAAGCGAATACCCGTTTTGGCTTAGCATCATTTAGGTAAGCGTCTAAATTGGCGTGGCGCTTTACGTGAGCAAACTCGTGATAATCTAAACCTGCGCGTCGAACGCGTTTATCGTCCCATTCAAAGCCCAAGGGCTCGATTAAGTGCAACATAAAGCCACTGTTTGCGCATAAGCGGATGATGTTTCCCGTATTTGGCGGGATCTCTGGCTGATAGAGTACGATATCGAGCATGCTTTTTTAAATTACCTTCACAGTTAACAACTCGTTTATTTTATACCGAAACGCCATTCTTCATCACCCTTGCACACACTTTTATTACCAGTGAAATAGAAAGCGCTGCTCTTAAGTACGATCACCAAACTAAATGTTAGCTGCGGCTGCACTTATGTAGACGAGTCTTCTGTCAAAAAGTCGAGAATACGCGCCACAGAGCGCTCGCGAATGTCGTCAGACTCGGTGAATAGCTCATGGTAAGCGCGGGGCACTATTTCAAGTTTTGCATTTGGCATAAGCTGCGCCACGCGGCGTTGACGGTTATTATCAATAATCGCGTCATCGTCTGCACTTAATACAAGCGAGGGCGTTGTAATAGCGCGTGCGCTACTTTCAATTTTGTTCATAGCCTGATGTGCCGCTGCCAACCACTCTGTAGTCACGCCACCAAGCTGAATATCCTGCTCTTCGTCATACAGTTCACGAAATAGGGCATAGCGGGTTTTGCTGTGGGTGAGCTTATTAAGTGAAAAAGGAAACGCGATATAAGGGGTTTGACCAAAAAAGTACCCCGCATCTTTCTTTTTCATCCTGTTTACCGCAAGGCCTGTGCGAATTAAGCCATTCGCCAACCAATTGGGCAGAGCGGGTTTAATGCCAAACATGGGTGAAGCTAAAACGGCTTTTGAAAACAAATTCGGAAGACGCAGCAGCGTGAGTGCACCAATGGCGCCCCCCATCGAATGGCATACCAGCTGTAACGGGCCTTGCTGCAGTGGCTTTACAATAGTTTCTACGAACATAACGAAGTCATCAACGTAGTCGTCAAAATCGGCAACATAACCATGCTGAGGGTCACGGGTCATCCTGTCTGACAAGCCTTGGCCTCTGTGATCTAAGATGAATACGGCGAAACCATTTTGATAGAGATCGTAAATGAACTCTTTGTACTTTAAATAAGATTCGATTCGACCAGAGCATATTACAATGGTAGCTCGCGGCGATTCTGGGATACAGTGCGCAAAGCGTACCTTGATATTGTCTTTCCCAGAGAAGTGGCCCTGAGTAACACTGTTTTGCCAGAAGGGATTGATATACGTGGCAAAAGTGCTGGCTAAGTTATTTTCAGACGTGAACGTCCAGTTCATAAATACCCTATTACAGTCAAATTGCGCTCTTTGTTAGGCTACGGAGTGCTATCAACGTTCCCAATCATAACTTCGGAAATGACATAGTAACTCGTAGCCCACCGCGCTCAGCAGGTTCAGCGATTATGCGACCATGATGCAACTCAACTGCCGCTTTTGCAATGGATAACCCCAAGCCTACACCACCAGACTCACGCTCTCTGGCAAGAGTTGCCCTGTAAAACGGTGAAAATATACGCTCACATTCCTCAATGGTTAACCCGTCGCCGTCATCTGTAATGTGAATACACCAATGCTGCGCATCTTCGCTAAACGCAATATGCGTGACGAGTTTGCTATGGCGTATGGCATTGCGAAGAACATTCTCGACAGCGCGACAAAACATCATGCTGTCAATGACTACCGTCTTTTTGGGTATATCGTCAATTTTTAGCTGCTTGTTTTTGTTTGCCACTTCAAAGTTAGCGTCGGTAAGCACATCGTTGAGTACTAAAGACAAAGCGTGTTTTTGCATGTTGGCTTCGCCAGCTTCAGCACGACTAAGAGTAAGTAATTGGCTTACCAGCGCTTCCATACGATCAGCCTCCCGCTCAACACGAGATAACGTGGCAGGGTCTACATTTTGCTGATGGGCAAGACCTAGCGCCATTTGCAGTCGCGCTAGGGGTGAACGAAGTTCGTGAGACACATCGGCCAATAATCGCTTTTGTGCGCCCCACATTGATTCGAGCTGTTCAGCCATTTTATTGAAATCGCGCGCCAACTGACCTAACTCATCCTGACGCTTGGCAGCCTTGCCCACCCGCGTTTGCCAGTCGCCGCTTGCTAAACGTTTTGCTGAACCCTGAATGTGCAAAATAGGGTTGGTCAGCGTTTTGGCGAATAGCCAGCTCAAAAGCGTGGTAGTAATAAGTGCAATCGCCAAAAACAGCAGAACCGGAGGAGTTTGCTTTTCGGGCATATCTAGCTTTACCGCAAAAAGCGCAAAGCGTGAATTGTCTCGCTCGAAGAAAACCGGGCCGAGAATTTTGAATGCGCCGCGCTTTACTGCAATCGGGGAGGTTTGATTTACCAAACGCAGTAAATCTTCTTTATCGTTGTCACGAAGCGGAGGGCCTCCACCTGAAATAAGGCGGTTGTCGCGAATATCTACCGCAACCAGTCGACCTCTCACGCCACGTGAATTGCGATCTAGCGTCTCATGTAACGGTAGGTCCTGAAAGCGCCCACGCTGCATCCGCTCAATGGCTTGATTTAAATCTTCTACTTCGCGAGGCTTTATTTGCACAACTTGAAGGTCTTCAAAAAAGAGGCGACTTCCCCAAATGGCCAAAAGCGATGTAACAATGAACGTTGCCCAAAACCACAGAAACAAACGGCCCATGATGGCCCGCGTTGGGCTGATGCTGCGTAACAGTTTTACCATTAATGGCTTCCAACAATTAACATGTACCCTACTCCGCGGATGGTTTTTATTTTTTCATCTACGGCTACTGCACTGATTTTCTTTCGCAGATTGCTAACATGCATATCAATGCTTCTGTCAAAAGCTTGCAGTGGCTTACCGAGTATCTTTAAGCTTATTTCTTCTTTCGTTACCCGCTGAGCGGCATTTAGCATTAGTAAGCGCAAAATTAAAAACTCAGTTGTGGTTAGCGTTAATTCCACATCGTCTACTTTAGCGAGCTGGCTACTTGGGCTTAAAAAGATGCCATTCACAAATAAATCTTGTTCCACCGCTCCTCCCGTTGAGGAAAGATTATGACGACGCACAATCGCTTTTATTCGCGCCACCAGCTCACGATGGTTAAACGGTTTCGGTAAATAATCATCGGCGCCCATTTCCAGACCTAAAATGCGGTCGTAATCATCGCCTCTTGCTGTCAACATAAGTACAGGCGTGCTATGGCTGACACGAAGTTTTTTCAACACATCGAAGCCATCCATCTTTGGCATCATCACATCCAATAAAATAAGATCGTAATGTCGTCCAGATACAGCTTCAGATAACCCTTCTTCGCCGTCGTTACGCACTTGCACTTGATAACCCATACTCGACAGGTACGTGGAGAGCATTTCAGTTAGCTCAAGGTCATCATCAATAACAAGGATAGACTGCAAATGAAAATCTGAACTCATGGTATTAAACTCTTTAACGGTTGGAACTGCTGACCTTTGATTCATGAAAGTGCCTGTAATTTTTATAAACTTCAACCTGCGCTTGTGGTGAGTCTTGTCTAAATTAAACGAAAAACACTGACAAACGCATACTATATCTTTTCAGACCTTTACAATTACAAAACGGCATCACCTTTACAGAAGCTTTACAGTGTGTTGACTGCTTTTTGTATTTATCGCGCTAGGATTAACGTGTCCGAACAAAAAGGAGACGACAATGAAAAAGTTATTAATTGCTAGTGCAACTGTAGCGGCGATTAGCTTAGGGGGACTTGCGTTGGCTCAGCCAGCAGGCCCTGGTATGCGTCACCACGAACCGGTTAAAGAAATTGTTAAACACCTTCGCGGTTTAAGCTTAAGCGACGCACAACGCGAAGAGATAAAAACACTCATAAGCGCATTTAAAGACGCTAACCCTCGACCTGAAAATCACGATAGTGAGAAGCCAAGTTTCGATTTTGAAACTGCTTCTGAGGCACAAATCAGCACCTTTATACAAACTCAACTTGAAGAGCGTGAGTCGAAACACTTTGCGCTTGCGCAACTACGCCACAATATTTTTAACGTGCTAAGTGAAGAGCAGCAAGCGAAAGTCTTGGCACGCGAAGAAAGTAGAGATCAAAAAAGAGCGGCGAGAGGCGATAAGCGACGCAACGCGTCTGACGAGCAAAAGTCACAATTTGCAAAACGTATGGATGATGAAGGCAAAGGCAAAAAATTCCGTGGTCACGGTAAAGGTGAAAGAGGCGACAGAGATCACCAGCGGGATGGCACGCCGTTTAAAGGCATTGACCTGACCGATGATCAGCTGGCAAATCTTGCTGAACTTCGTGAATCATTCAAGGATACATCCAAAGCCAATAGAGAAACGTTGCGAAGCTTCAAGGAAGCCCAGCGCGATCTGATTAGAAGCTCGTCTTTCTCACAAGACTCTTGGAACGCTCTTGTTGCCCAGTACAAAGACGACCTTGTCAGTGCTGGTGTTGAAAAGGCCAAACAGCGCCAGGCCATGTTTGCAGTACTAACGCCTGAACAGCAAGCTGAGTTAAAAGCGCAGCGCGAAGAAGGTCGAAAGCTACGTGACTTACTGCGTTCTTAGTATTCAGTAACACCCTAACCCACCGTAAAAAGTGCTGGCCTTGGCCAGCCTTTTTTATGGCTGGCTTCCAACCTGCTGACTTTCTTTTAAACTACGTTTCGCCGAGAGAGTTAACGGCGTGACAAAGTCACCAATATGTACGCTATCACTACCTGACTCCGCTTTAAGCAAGCTGACGTCATCAGAAACTTCGTACACCTGCAAAGTCAAAGTCTTCGTTGAAAACAGTCCCGGCTTTCTTGATAAGCCCAACGCAGGCAGCGCCCGTTGCTTAACCAATGAAAACTCATCGCCCACGGCTAACCCACTATTTTTACCCAGATCTATAGCAATGTAGTCAGGCGAGATATCAATGACCTGCGCATAAGTCGTTTCGCACTGAAGTGCCGCGTGAATGTCAGTAATAGCAGCGTGTACCGTATTGAGGACCATGCGCCCAAAATCACTGCGCCACAACAAGCTGTTGCTCATATCCACCGAATAATGTTGAGAAAAGGGCCAATCGGCCTCGCTGTGATAGCTATCATTAAAAATCACCTTGGCTTTGAAAGTGTCGAGCACGTAAACCTGAACGGTAAAATTCCGGCGAAGCGCGACACCATCAGTTTCAAATACCGAGGTAGCCTGCGACACCTGTTCGAAAAGAGAAATGTCCTTTACAAACCCGAATACCACGAACTGCTGCCCATATTCACTTCGCAGAAAAGTCGACATAGTCGTTAAATCAATGTCTGACAGACTGGAGGTTAACCAGGTGTTAGCGTTAATAAGAGAAACAGGAATCTGGCTTACATCTCCACTTTGATAAAGACCGTTGAGTTGCTGAGCAAATCGTTGAGACACGTGGCTGCCAAATGAATAGAGCATGCCAGTCGCGGCCTGTTGAGGCGATGTTAAAGGAAATTCGGTCACTAAAATGCGATGGGCAAGTCCGTTGTTAGTGCAATTGAACAGAGGCGTAATGTTTACATTCACCACCACTGTAAGCGCGTCATCTTTGAGTGTTTCGCTTATGATCTCTACTCTTTGAACTCTGCCCTGAGAACGAATTTCGGCTTTGCTGGAAAGGAGTAGCCCGTCTACCGTGATATCCTGCGCGGAAATGGTACTGCCACTGCGAAAAGCCGCATCAGCAATAGCATTTTGTATGGCGCTGGTTCTCACGTCGCTAAGTTCTGCGCCAGCGAGTGCCATCGTAGCTTCACCCTGTACCCATTGAGCCCATGCGTGCTGAGTAACCAAAGAAGGAAGTAGTACCAGCACAGCAGTAAGACTGATGCGTAAGCTTGGCAAAATAGTGCCTTTCATAGCGCTTATCCAAATATTGAAAACAGCTTGCCAATCACTGTTCGCTGCTGATTATCTTGCAGCTCACCCGTACCGCTATACTCAATTAATGCGTTGCCGACTTTTGAAGACAATACGGTATTACTTTCATCCACATCTTTTTTTCTGACCTCTCCTGAAAAGCGAATGTATTCTTTTCCTCTGTTCATCGTTATCCACTTTTCACCCGTTACCAGTAAATTCCCTGCCGGCGTTATTCCCGTAACATACACGGTAATGCTGCCACTCATCGAATTTGACTGCTTAGTTTTAGCAGAGCTGGCGAACTCACTGTCCTGTTCGTGCTCCACCTCAACGTCATCTTCGTCAATTCGAATTCCCCCCACTTTTAGTGTGACGGGAGACAAATCAAAGGATGTGTTTTTATCTGTATTAAAATCGAGCGACTTCTCCGACTGCGTCTGTTCTTCAAGCTTAACTAGAATCATGTCGCCCACTTTGAAGCTTGCGTGGCGTTCATAAAGCCCTACAGAGTGCTCAGGATTAAATAGCGACCCCGTGGGTACATGCAAGGTCGACGTTGGCTCCATCCTAGGGGGGGAGTAACGGGGATCGCCAGGCGACGGCTCTTCCTCAACAGGCTTTACAGCTCGTTGCGACACATTTGGGTTGGTAGGGCTACTTTGAACAACCTGTTCTTCGTCAGTGAGTGTTTGGGCACAACCACCAAGTGTAAAGATTGCGATTAGTGTGTGTATATGGCATCGAACTTTCATGACATTGCTCAGTATTAGTTTTTATGCAGTGTGTAAATTAAGTGCCATCCATGACCTAACGGGAGCAAGTGTAAACGAACAAATTAAAAGAAATCTCGTTCACTTGACTTATTTGCAAAACCTTTACAAATCAAATATATGCCTGCGGGTAAGGGGATGTTATGGCCTTAGAAAACACAACAACTAACACTGCTGAAAATGGCGTCAGCGCACTACTTTCAAAATTTGGTTTACATACTGCTGACATTGAAAATAAATCGGCAAATTCAACAGAAGTAGCCAATGAAGCGGCAACCAGCGGCCAGTCTTTGCCGTCTTTGTTCGCATCGTTACTCGCAATAGAGAATCAACCGAATGAAGCTGATGCAATCGACAGCAAAATATCAGGCGAAGCTAATCTCTCAACACAATCTAATATACTTACCGGCACAGCCAGCGATGTTCAAGGCGCATTATCTTTGCTTTCTGGTACGAGTAGCGTCAATGGGGTTTTATCAGATGATGCAATTGCCACCATGCAAGGCACGCTGTTAAATGCATTGCAAAACGATGTATTTCAATCGCTAGTTACCAACAATGATACGTCCGTAAATGCTACTACTAGCGTTCTGGGAAATGGTGATAGCAACACGGCTGCCAATAATCAAAGTGATACTACTCCAACACTCTTCGATAATTTGTATTCCGGCGCTTTCGGAGACGATGGGCTTGATCTTAAAGACGGATTTGATGCGTTAAACATTGCAAATCACCTACCCATAGTTTCGGATATTTATGAAGCAACCACGTCAAATCACACGGCCGCGGCAGCAAGCTTGGCGGGAAGTTTTTTATATGGCGGAATAGGCGGATTAATGTATAACGCTATCGATTTGACCGTAGAGAATGTGACAGGACAAAGCATCTCAAACAATATGTGGTCGATGGGGCAGTCTTTACTCGCGTCAGTTTTTAGCAATCCAAGCATCGACAGTAAGGTAAGTGCTAATATTTCAGGTGCGCCACAAACGCAGGCGAGTGATGCCACCGCATCTATTCAGACTGATGATATAACCGCCGAAATAACCAACAAGGCAGCAGATGCTGCCTACCAGTTCGTTCAACGAGGTTTCAATTAACCTAAAGACCACCTTCTGCCCACCAAACTACAAGGCCGTTGATTTAACCAATCTTAAAAATTCGGTTTAACTGGCTTGTAGTCGGGTGACAGAAAAAGCGGCGACGTTATTACTAAGTCAGCTGTGGCGGGTGTGCAGGCAACTGGCACATTCCATACCGAACACAGTCGTAGCAGCGCTTTAACATCAGGGTCGTGAGGCGCTGGGTTTAGCGGATCCCAGAAAAAGAAAAGTGCATCTAGCTTGTTCTCAGCGATGAGTGCTCCTATCTGCTGGTCGCCACCAAGCGGGCCACTTTTGTAGCGCGTAACTTCTAGCCCCGTTTCATTGGCAATTAAACCGCCTGTTGTGCCTGTTCCCACTAAATTACACTGTTTGAGCACATCAATGTGCTGCTTAACCCAAGCAAGTAGCTCAGGCTTTTTATGATCGTGCGCAACAAGCGCCAAGGTAAGTTTGCCCATTTTATTTTCCGAGTTAATCCTAACAACCAATACTCACGGCCACTGTCGACATACGGTAACAATTTACCAGCTTTGCATGGTTAGACACTGTAACTAGTCATATCAAGCATTAATGATGAACGACGTGCATTACTGGTAAACATTTCCACTCAACCATATCGTACAGTGAGTATAAATATTCAGTTCTATTGCGTAACTTGTCAACTTACTGTCACAACTATAAATATATTATTAGTTATATTTTTTGTGGCGTAGTCGCCGCAACCACCCAATAAAATATTTATACATTTTTATTGCATAAACATTCAGATTAGATACACTAGTCGACGGTTAAAGCATCCAACTCATAATTTTGAGTTGCGACTTGATAGGAATTGATGATGACACAACCAACTCGCGTTGTTGGTTCAACCACTGGCAACGATAAAGAGTTTACCTCTCCCCTGGCTGGCTACACGATGCATAGCGTACGACGATGCGTGCGCCTTTCTATGCTTTTGCGGTAGCACACTTTTTACCTTTGTAATGTGGTAGCGGTTAGGCAAGGATTTACGCCCAACCAGTTTACAAAGGTAAAAAGTGTTTTTTTTCTCCTTTTATTGAATTTTTGATTATGTACAGCGTTTCGATTATTGGTGCCAGTGGTTACACAGGGGCACAACTTGTTCAGTTAGTTATTCAGCACCCAAAACTAGTATTGGCGGGCACTTATGTGTCTGAGAATAGTAGCGATGCGAGTAAAAATATTGCAGAGCTTCACGGCAACTTGGCTCACGTTAATGCCACACTGACGCCTATTTCGGATGCGGCATTAAAAGAAATGGCTGACGGTGTCGATTTTATCTTTCTTGCCACTCCTCACGAGGCGAGCCACGACTGGATGCCTGTCCTATCTTCGGGCAAAGCCAAAGTGCTCGATTTGTCGGGTGCATTCAGGCTAAAAGACACCAATGTCTTCGAACAGTTCTACGGCTTTCCACATACGCAAGAGCAAAGCTTGGCTCAAGCTGTTTACGGCCTTGCCGAGTGGCACGAAGCGCAAATTGCCTCTGCCGACGTTATCGCTGTGCCGGGTTGCTATCCCACTGCGAGCCTTAGTGCACTTAAACCTCTTGCTCACAATAATTTACTAGATGAAAGCGTACGCCCAGTAATTAACGCTGTTTCCGGCGTATCGGGTGCAGGCAGGAAAGCCAGCCTAAACACCAGCTTTTTTGAGGTTAGCCTGCAAGCATACGGTGTGCTAGGTCACCGCCATACCCCTGAAATTGAAGCTTACTTGGGTACCCCAGTTATCTTTACGCCGCACTTAGGTAATTTTAAAAGAGGAATTTTGGCGACCGTAACCGTTAAGGTTAAAGCTGGTACCACCAGCGCACAACTTGAACAAGCGTACACTGACGCCTATGCTGATAAACCCATTGTGCGTTTGCGCAAGAGTTTTCCAAAAATTGATGACGTTGCTCATACCCCATTTGTTGATCTGCACTGGAAATTAGATGAAGCATCTGGATACGCAGTGATTACCGCTGCAATCGACAACGTAATGAAAGGTGCTGCCTCTCAGGCAATACAGTGCCTTAACATAATGACGAAACAACCAGTAGAGACAGGGTTAGTACTATGAGTGTTTCACCAATTGTAATTAAAGTTGGCGGTGCATTACTCGACGACACCGCCGCAATGACACGTTTATTTCTAAGCGTAAAAGACGTGCAGGCCACACGCCCCGTCGTAGTGGTTCACGGAGGCGGACCATTAGTGGAAACGCTTATGGCGAGTCTTGGTCTTCAAAGCACAAAAATAGATGGCCTTCGGGTTACGCCCGATGAACATATGCCTTATATCTGTGGAGCACTCGCAGGCTCTGCCAATAAGCAGCTATGCGCAGCGGCTTTGGCTTCAGGCTTAACCCCTGTTGGTTTGTCGTTGTTAGACGGCAATATGGTGGTGTGTGAGCCACTAGCTGACCAATACGGCGCAGTGGGCGTACCGTCAACAGCAGATGTATCATTTCTAAAAAGCGTATTAGCCCAGTCAACACTACCGATTATCAGTTCTATTGGTTCAAGCCCACAAGGCAGATTACTAAATGTAAACGCCGACCAAGCCGCAACGGTTATTGCCGAGCTTCTTAACGCTGAACTTTTACTCCTTTCCAATGTTGACGGTGTGCTTGATGGTGACAAATTGCTAATTAGCGAACTTAGCGCTGCAAGCATATCGAAGTACGCAGATGAAGGCGTTATTACCGACGGGATGAAAGTAAAAGTGGATGCGGCACTCGCCTCAGCGGAGAATTTAGGCCGCGCAGTGTATATCGCGAGTTGGGCCGCCGACATCAACGACATTTTAAATAAAAAAACGGGCACGCAAATACTGCCCTCAGCACTGACAAATACACCGTCAAAAAACGCTGATTTACCCCACACCGACTTTACAAAAGGCAATGCCGGAGAAGTACAATGAAACAGGACCTACTAACCTTTGCAGGCTGGACACCCGACGCAATGAAAAACTTGCTGCAATTGGCTGTAGAAATTAAACAAGCCCCAGCAAGTTACAGCAACGTGCTAGCGGGGAAGTCAATTGTTGCCCTGTTTGAAAAGCCGTCTTTGCGAACCCGCGTTAGCTTCGATATTGGTATCAACAAGCTTGGCGGCCACATGGTGTATTTAGATGTGCAGTCGGGCAAATTAGCAGGCCGTGAAGACGCAGTAGACACCGCCGCTAACCTTGCATGTTGGGCTGACGCCATAGTCGCTCGTGTATTTTCTCACGAGACGCTGGAAACCTTTTCTAAGGCAGCAAATGTGCCCGTTATCAACGCATTGTGTGATAAATATCATCCATGCCAAGGCCTTGCCGACTACCTCACAATGTTTGAACGCTTCGGCAAAACCGAAGGTCTTACCATGGCCTATGTAGGCGACGGCAACAATGTAACCCATTCTCTGTTAATTGTTGGGGCGCTGCTAGGTTGCAACCAAGTTGTAGTCACGCCAGAGGGGCACGAAGCGGCACCTGAAATTGTGGCGCAAGCCAAAGCGATTGCCGAGAAAACGGGTGTATCGATTGTTGAAAGCACAGAGCTTAGTGCTGCTAACGGTGCAGACGTTATCTATGCAGATACATGGCTTTCAATGGGTGACGAGACGCCACTTGAAGTGATCAAAGAAAAGTTCATGCCTTATCAGGTAAACGAAGCGTTGATGGAAGCAACCGGTGCTAGCTACGTTATGCACTGCCAACCTGCCCATCGCGATTTAGAAATTACGGGCTCGTTGATTGATAGCGATAAATCGCTATTAATGCAGCAAGCCGAAAATAGAATGCATGGCCAAAACGCCATTCTTACTCAATTACTTAACGCTTAAAAAGACGCCTACAAAGACGCTTAGAAGGATTATTTAGATGCAAAACGTTAAAAAAATCGTGCTGGCCTATTCAGGCGGGCTTGATACATCAGCCATCATTCCATGGCTTAAAGAAAACTATGGCTGTGAAGTTGTCGCGTTTGCAGCAGATGTGGGTCAAGGTGATGAAGAACTAGAAGGTCTTCATGAAAAAGCTATCGCATCTGGCGCAAGCGAATGCCACATTGTTGATTTGAAAGAAGAGTTCGTAAGCGAATATATCTTCCCAACTATCACTACCGGTGCGGTTTACGAAGGTGAATATCTACTGGGTACGTCAATGGCACGTCCGGTTATCGCCAAAGCGCAAGTTGAGATTGCGCGTAAAGTAGGTGCCGACGCACTATGCCACGGCTGTACGGGTAAAGGTAACGACCAGGTACGCTTTGAAAGTACCTTTGCTGCCCTAGCCCCAGACCTTACGGTAATCGCGCCATGGCGTGAATGGGACATGGTAAGCCGTGAAGATCTATTGGCTTATCTAGCTGAGCGCAATATTCCAACCACGGCGTCAGCAACAAAAATTTACAGCCGCGATGCAAACGCATGGCACATTTCACACGAAGGCGGCGAGCTTGAAGATCCATGGCAAGAGCCTACCAAGCAAGTGTGGACCATGACCGTTGATCCTGAAGATGCACCTGATACTCCAGAGCGCGTAACCCTGTCTTTTGACGAAGGTAAACTGACTCATGTTGATGGTGAGGCACTCTCGCCGTATCAAGCGCTAGTTAAACTTAATACTGTTGCTGCGGCGCATGGCGTTGGACGTATCGACATTGTTGAAAACCGCCTTGTTGGTATGAAGTCACGTGGCTGTTATGAAACCCCAGGAGGCACCGTACTGCTTAAAGCGTATAAAGCCCTAGAAACTATGGTGCTAGATAAAGCTGCGCTTAAATACCGTGAGCAGATTGGTCTTGAGTTCTCACACGTGATGTACGACGGCCGTTGGTTCACTGCCCTTAACGATGCACTGCTTGCTGGCGCTGCGTCTTTTGCTAAGAAAGTGACAGGCGATATCGTGGTTAAGCTTTATAAAGGCCAAGCTACGGTTACCCAGCGTAAATCGCCGAACAGCCTTTACTCTGAAGACTTTGCCACCTTTGGTGCTGACGATGTTTACGACCAGAAGCACGCTGAAGGCTTTATCCGCCTGTTCAGCCTTTCAAGTCGTATCGAAGCACTGAAAAAACAAGGTGAACAATAAGCTTTACCTACAATAGTAAAGCTTAAGTCAGAACAGCATTTAAGGAGCATCACATGGCGTTGTGGGGTGGCCGGTTTGAATCCGGTGCAAGTAGTATGTTTAAACAGGTTAACGACTCGCTGCCGTTTGACCAAGTTATGGCAAGCCAAGATATTCAAGGCTCTATCAGTTGGTCGCGTGCGCTGCAAAAAGCAGGCGTATTGACCGTTGATGAACAAGCCCAGCTTGAGTCTGCATTGAGCGAGTTAAAAGCGAAAGCTGATGCAGGTGAATTAGACTTTAACGCATCTAGCGAAGAAGACATTCACAGCTTTGTTGAAGCTGCGCTTATAGAGAAACTTGGCGATATTGGTCGTAAGCTTCATACTGGGCGTAGCCGAAACGATCAGGTTGCCACCGACTTTCGCTTGTGGGTACGTGAACATATTGCCTCACTTCGCGCTGATGTTTTAGGTGTGATCAAATCGCTTCTTAATGCCGCTAGCCGTCATCAAGAAGCGATCATCCCAGGTTACACCCACTTACAGCGTGCACAGCCTATTCACTTTGCACACTGGTGCTTGGCTTACGTTGAAATGCTAAAGCGTGACTTAAGCCGTTTAGACGACTTGAAAGTACGCATGAATCAGTGCCCTTTAGGTTCAGGCGCATTGGCAGGTACTACTTTCCCTGTAGACCGTCACGCCATTGCTGAAGAACTGGGTTTTGATTCTCCATGCCTTAACAGCCTAGACGCTGTGTCGGACAGAGACTTTGTGCTAGAGCTTTTATTTGTAGCCAGCACTAGCATGATGCACTTGTCACGTCTTGCCGAAGACATGATTTTCTATAACTCTGGCGAAGCAGGATTCTTACAGCTTGGCGATAGTGTAACCTCTGGTTCATCGCTTATGCCGCAGAAGAAAAACCCTGATGCGCTTGAATTAATGCGCGGCAAATGTGGCCGTGTGTTTGGCTCATTGCAGGCCCTGCTAGTTACCATGAAAGGCCTTCCTCTTGCGTATAATAAAGACATGCAAGAAGACAAAGAAGGCGCTATCGATACGGTTAATCAGTGGCATATTTGTTTATGTATTGCCAGCGAAGTGCTTGATTCACTGCAGTTAAACGAAGAGCGCTGTCGTGTTGCGGCAACCCAAGGGTTCTCTAACGCCACTGAACTTGCCGATTATCTGGTAGGTAAAGGTGTACCGTTTAGAACAGGCCACGATATTGCAGGACGCGTTGTGCTTCAGGCCATCGACAAAGGCTGTGCCATTGAAGATTTACCACTAAGCGACATGCAGGCGATTTGCGACAAAATTGAAGACGACGTATACCCGGTACTACAGCTAGAGTACGGCGTGAATCAACGCAATATCTTGGGCGGCACCAGCAAAGAAACCGTGACGAAAGCACTGTATCAAGAGCTGGAAAACTTGGATAAGCAAGGGTAGCGACAAGGAACTGCTTAGATGGTATTAGCGCATCATGACGGCATAAAACTGTTTCGCAGTTCACTGCCCTATATTAATGCTCACCAGGGAAAGACCTTCGTTTTGATGTTCGGTGGCGAAGCCATCGAACATCCTAATTTCCCTAATATTATTCACGACATTGCCCTGCTTAACAGCTTGGGCGTGCGCGTGGTCGTAGTGCACGGTGCCCGCCCTCAGATTGATCAGCGCGTAGCCCTTCGCAACATCGAAGGTCGCTTTGAAAGCGGTGTACGCATTACCGACAAACAAACCCTTGAGTGCGTTAAAGATGCCGCCGGCTCGGTACGCTCTCAGGTAGAAGCCTTATTGACTATGGGGCTACCAAACTCACCTATGCACGGCTCGCAAATACGCGTGTGCTCGGGCAACTTGGTCGTTGCCAAACCAATGGGCGTGCGAGGCGGCGTTGATTTTGAAAACACTGGTTTAGTGCGCCGTATTGATACGACCGGCATTAACGATCATTTAAACGATGGCTCAATTGTGCTGCTATCGCCTATGGGCTATTCATCAACAGGAGAAGTTTTCAACTTATCTCACGAAGATGTAGCTACGCAGGCGGCTATAGCCCTTAAAGCTGACAAGCTGATCGTATTTTCGAATTTTGATGGTGTATACAACCGCGAAGGTCGTTTACTTCGCACCATTGAACGCCCTCAACTAGAGCAGTTGATCATGGCAGGCGACATTACCACCGAAGATACGGTGTTAAGTGCCCTTACCACCAGCGTTGCTGCAGGTGTGCCTCGTGCCCACTGCATCAGCTTTGAAAAGGACGGTGCCTTGCTTCAAGAGCTGTTCACTCGCGACGGTACGGGCTCGCTAGTAATGGAACATCATTATGAACAACTGCGTGCAGCGACCATCGAAGATGTGGGCGGTATCTTAAAGCTGATAAAACCACTAGAAGAAAGCGGCGTATTGGTAAAGCGTTCTCGTGAGCGTCTAGAGAACGAAATTAACCAGTTTATAGTGATAGTGCGCGACGGCATGATCATCGCCTGTGCAGCCTTGTATTTATACCCTGAAGACGGCTGTGCCGAGTTAGCCTGCGTGGCAACCCATCAAGACTATCGAGGCAAAAACCGTGGCGAACGGATTTTAGATGAAGTGCGCGCCCGTGCTAAAGAAGCCGGTATTAACAGCATTTTTGTACTGACCACAGTTACCGCACACTGGTTTTTAGAGCAAGGGTTTGAACCTGCTGACATAAGTGCGCTACCTGCCGTGAAGAAAGAGCTGTATAACTTCCAGCGTAACTCTAAAGTATTCACTTTATCGGTATAAGGCCCTACGCACTAAGCTCAATCAATTAAGACGTTTCCTTATTGTTAATTAGTAAGGAAACTTCCCTCTCCTTTTTTTATCATATTGAATATATTAGTGTTATGACTATGTTTATTGCTACCACTAACATTAGCAAAGGGTTATATTAAACCATTCACTCCCGTGAATTATTTGCAACACTCTAGTATTGAACTTATTTAAACGTCAGCGGTTTACTAGTGATTTCTCGAACAATAAGAATTTTAAAACACTATCTTTTAGTTGATGAAGATAACCTAAGAACCACCGATGCTGACGTGTGGCGCCTCAGTGTGCTGCGCACTATTCTGCTCATTGGCGTTGTCCTTACCTCGGCCATCGTGGCGCACTCTTCATATACTGCGTATGTACAGGAACTTTATTATGTTATGTACTTAACGCTGGGCTTCACTGCCTTTCTCTTCGCCACACTTTCGATAGGCTTGAAGCATATAAAGATCGCTTCTGCTTGCTTAGTCTTAGCGGTAGTTGGAGCCTCTCTGTGCATACTCTTCTTCACAATAGACTTAGAATCAGCGCGTTATGGCTTACTTTTGCTGTTTACGCTGCCTATTATTATTCGAGTTTTGTATGGGGTGAAAGCATCCATTGCGACCATGCTGTTCAATCTCATTCCGTATTATTTACTGCTGAACAATACGCAAGTATCTCCTTTGTTCGGCATTGATATTACATTGCCGGATACCCACACGTATTTAGCATCGTTAATTTTCCTGTTTTTCAATTTCTGCATTCCAATGGCTGTACTGCGGGTCATGTCGTCATTAGAAAAACAGTCTGAGCACAATTTATTACAAAGCAAAAAGCTTAATAAACTTGTTAGCCGTTATCAGGAAATTTTTAACAATGGTGGTACACCGTCTTTCTTTTGTGACGAACAAGGACGCATAATTCAGGCTAACAAGGCTGCAAGAGCGCTAGTCAAAAAGTACCGCCCAGAAAGTGAATATATTCAAGATCTCTTCTCTTTATCTCACCCCATTACAAAGGGCGTAAATCAACACGCTTCCATTTTTAACGCACCCGAACGAGAATTTAAGCTTCAACCTGCTAGCCTTGAGCATCACAAAAAACAACTTATCCACTGCCATGATATATCCGCCAATAAGAAAAGCTTGATGGAGTTTGATGCATTCAAGAAGCAGCAGTATGAGAAGCACTATTTTAATGAACTAACGGGACTGAAAAACCATCACTTTTGGAAAATAGCGGAGTCGAGCGAGAGTATTTTAAATCGACATATTGTCCTGCTGAAACTGGCTAACCTCAGAGAAGTAAACCTGCAATACGGTTACAGTCAAGGTGACCAGCTGCTTTTAAGCGTAGCGTCACTTTTACAAAGCGAATTTACAAATGATGTCTCGGTATACCAATTCCCTGGCGCTAAATTCTTATTTACCGTAAACGGCAAACATCTTTCAACACAAAGTATAGAACATTATCTTGAGCGTCGATTGCCCACCAGCATGGTTATCAACTCAGCGCGAGGCACTGTAGAACATATGCTGAAATGGCGAGCGGGGCATTATCATGCCAGTCGTGAAATTAGTTTAGATGCGGCCGCCGAGTGCTGCGCAATAGCGCTAAGCCAAAGCGATGAATTTGCGCCGTACATCTCATTTAGTATCAATACGGTGAAAACTATTCGAGAAAATACGCAACAAAAAGATAAGGTAAAGGCCCTTCTTGATAATGGGTGTCTTGCTTTGTATTTGCAGCCTCAGGTGTCGCTCCATGGCGTTACGGTGGGCTACGAAGTGCTGGCAAGATTGAAAGAGCCAAAGTCTGGTACCGTTCTTCAACCATTTCAGTTTTTGCCTTTGGTTGAGGAAAACAAATGGGAAGTACTGTTCACGCAAAAAATTATCGATGGCACCTTGGCACTTTTAGACAAGTGGCCTAGCAACCTACCCAAGGTCCCCCTAGCGATTAACTTATCGGGGCCAGAATTACTTAGCGACCTCTTTTATGAAAAGCTATTACGTCGCTTCTCAGAGAGCCCTGAGCTTGGAGCACGCCTTAAATTAGAGCTAACAGAGACGTCTGTATTAGCCAGCCATTACGAGACTAAGCGACGCCTAACGTCGTTAGCCAATGTAGGAGCAACCATTATTATTGACGACTTCGGCACTGGTCACGCATCACTTTCCCAGCTTATTGATATGTCTGCTAGCGTTATAAAGGTAGATAGAGAGTTTGTAGAAAGGGTGGAAACGTCTGAACGACATCGCAAGATTGTTAAGATGACTCTAGACCTCGCTAAGAGTTTAGACATGCAGACCATTGCCGAAGGGGTAGAAACACAGGCACAGCTGCGTGTACTTAAAGACATGGGTTTCAATATTTTCCAAGGATATTTATTTGGAAAACCGGCTCCTATTGAGCATTGGGTTAAGACGGCAAAAGCACGCGCATAAAAACATGAAAATCGCGACTTGCGTTCAACATGTGTAATTATCAGAAATTGAAATAGTCGTACTATTGCAAATCTTAACAATCGGCGCTTTACTGGTATGACCAGAAGCGTAACGAAAACTAAGGTATGCCTTGTGAGCAAGACGATGACAAAGGACATTCAAGTAACCTGTGAAGATGGTACTCATCTAGCAGCTTCACTTTTCACTCCACATTCCCCCGCTAAAGCTGCAGTTATGATTGGCCCTGCAACGGGTATAAAACGGCAATTCTACAGCGCTTTTGCCGCCTATTTATGTGAACAAGGCTTTGGTGTTATCACCTTCGATAACAGAGGTATTGGCGGTTCGGTAAAAAGCAGCGTTAAAGAAAGCGATGCGTCGTTGGTAACATGGGGCGAGCAAGATATGCCAGCGGTGCTAGAGACATTGAAAATTCATTTCCCTAACGTCCCCTACTTTCTTGTTGGTCATAGTGCAGGTGGTCAGCTGCTGGGTTTGATGCATAATGTGCACGACCTTACTGCCTTTTGTAATTTTGGTAGCTCTTCGGGCAGTCTGAGAAACATGCGTAAAAGCTATTTGCTAAAAGCCCATTTCTTCATGAATTTCTACATTCCCGTGAGTAATTTACTGTTCGGCCATACTAAATCTCAGTGGGTCGGCATGGGAGAGCCACTACCTAAAAAAGTGGCCCGTCAGTGGCAAAAATGGTGTAACGGTAAAGGCTACGTAAAAACAGGCTTTGGCAGTGATGTTAACGAGCATCACTACGACACCATTCAGATACCTTCTAAATGGCTGCTCGCCAATGACGACGATATTGCTAATATTCATAACGTTCACGATATGATTAGCGTTTTCCCCAATATGGAAGCAGAAGTTGAGGAGCTAGATCCACAGGCCTACAACGTAAAAGAAATAGGTCACATGAAGTTTTTCTCCCGTAAATGTCAGCATTTATGGCCTAAGGTCACCAATTATTTTAATCAGTATGTGTGATATTACCCTCGAGCGAGCGCTTTTTATCAAAGCGCTCGAACTCAATATGGGCGCTCTGGTTACGCGCTAAGCAAGTGTGTATATTCTTCCTTCATTTGAAGGAATGAGGCCTTGCTGATGTTCGCTAAAGTCATCTTGTAGAGCGCTCAAACCTTCACGCTCTTTAACGTTTAACCAACCGGCGCTCCACACAATGGCTTTTGATACAAACCCGCTACTTAACTTCTGGTACTCAGCAACCCCAATCTCAGACATACGCTGCTGTATATGAGCAGGAGCAAAGAAGAACTCCTCATCGCTTGACGGCTTAATGTCCTGCCAGTGAGTAAGCCCTACGCTGATGTATCTTGTTAGGTGTTCACCAAGTTTATGTTTGATGGATGCTTTGACCTGAGCATTACCTGACATGTCGACCACAACAGTGCTTTTCAGTTGCAACATGTCCAGCTGTTCATAACCAATAACGGCGCCGTATACACCCAATGCTTCTAGTGATGCAACACGCTTTTCAGAGGTTACACCTATTGCGTTAATACCGGCTTCTTTAAACGCAAAAACAAGCCCTAAACTGGTTTTGCTTGAAGCACTTAATACTAATAACTGCTCTCTTTGTGCCCCAGGTATAGCATCGACCACTTCTGATAAACAAAAGGACGTTGCGTAAAGCGGCCACAGCAACATCTGAAAGTTTTCTTGCTCGTGCTGCTTAGTGCTTATTTCAGCGTTAGCGTGGGCCGTTAGTGAAGGAAGTGGTCGGTAGACATTATACCCTTGGGGCAACTTCAAACGATGAGGGCTACAGTCTATTAAATTGTTGTTTGTCACCGTAGTGTTAGCCATAACCAAATATTCAGCGGGCGGGAAATAACCAAGGAAACGACTTCCTACTTCTACCGCATCGTTGTTAGAGCTAATTACTTGACCCACGCCCCATACCGGAATAACACCCCAGTTTTCGTTACTACTTGTATTAATGGGTGGAAAAAACTGCCAATAACCAAGCTTGTCACCCACCATATAATAGGTCAAGTTATTGGCAGTAAACGCGAACCTTTCAATTTTGATTACTACGTTTTTTGCCTTTCCAGCACCCTCTGTCTGCGCGTTATCAGGGCTATCAACTGTTTGCATTATCCGAAAGCGATTTGGGTTCGTTTTGTCTATTTGAAACTGTTTCATCGATATTTATAACCTTTTAAAGCTGTCCGCTCGCTTTTAAGCTGTGTATGTAAGTCATCAGCTTTTGCATGGCCGGTGCCGCTGCTTGCTTCAATCGCCCTAACACCTGCATTTTTTGCATATCGTCTTTTGCCACGCCGTGTACTATTTTTGAAAAGCCATCTAGTCGACAATGGTAAATCCACGCTTTAAGCGCTGGGTCTTCACCCCAAATTTGCATGTTTCGTAACATTGCTGCAGTCATTGGTAACCAATCGATGTCGCGATTAGGCAGCGGGACCACTTGTGTCAGCATCTGCTTTTGTTGTTCATCGCTGTAGGCCGCCTCAACGTGAGCAATAAGCGCCGCACTAAAAACAGGTTGATAGGCACGCACTGTTTGAGGGGTGATGGTGTCGCCATCAAACACCGCTTTCATCTCTAAATTAGTAAGTGCAGAAGCTGAGCAGTCAATAACCAACGCGTTATCTGGCATACTCCACGTTGTATCTTCAAATCTGAGCTTATCGCGGCTGATATGTTTAACCCGACCTTGTCTAACGACAGATGGTAGAGTTTGTAAGGCTTTAAGCTCTAATTCGCTCACCGTTGCGCCGTGAAACATACTGGGTCTTACTTTCTTATCAATACGCAGTAAAACGCCCCGCTCTTCTAGTTTGTCGAACATATCCTCGATGGAACTTGACGCAGCGATAGCTTCCATTTGGTTTGCTTGTGCCCCAATAGAGTCAAAGAAGAATTCATCTAAAGGCTGGGTATTTTTCCGGTTCAGTAACCATGCATCTCGCGATACTACCCAGTGGATATTATGCGGGGCGACGTGATTTTCAAGTAGCCATAGGCAGGTATCAATACCCGTTTTACCCCCACCAACAACAACATAGTTGTTAAAGCCTTCGATATTTTCAACTACTGTATTAACCGGCGTAAATGCAACGTCGTCATCGCGGGTAAAGCTAGGTGTATGAGTAAGCGGAATATTAGTGTTTAGATAAGTGGCATCAACGATTTTCTTGTTAACCATAACGTTATAGTGCTTGCCATTTAACGTAGAAAGAAACTGTTTATTGCCCTTGTATTCGCAAAGCGGGTAATACTGCACACGGTTTGAAGATAAAAATGTTTCGTTCATTACGGCATCGAAATACGCACTCACTTCTTGCCCTGAAGCTAATCCCATTAGGCCTTCATTCAATCCTGTTTTATCAATAACGCCACGATTTAACTCTTTTGAACACACGCCGTAAAAAGCAGAAGGCTGGTGAAGAGTGACAAAGGGATAAGCATAGTTCCAATGCCCTCCGGGCTTCGCATTTTTATCTATAATCAAAATGTTAGCGTTAGTTTCGTGAAGTAGTACGTCAGCAAAAGCCATCCCTACCGCGCCAGCACCAACAATTAAATAATCGCAGGTTAATTGCTCAGTTTTCATATATAGTGTCCTTATGAACAACCTGCGGGCAGGCAGGTTAAGTGTTAAACCAAGAGATATAACGGCGTTATAAAACCACTTTACATAACGGTGTTATATTGCGCAACATGTAAATGATGTGTAAATGAAAAAAGATACGCGACAAAAGATCTTAGACGCTGCCTCAGCACTGTTTTTGAAAGGCGGAACGAATGCACTTAGCGTGCGTGCCATTGCTGACGGTGCGGGTATGTCAACGATTGGCATCTATAGCCATTTCAAAGGTAAGCAGGGTATTTTAGATGCGCTCTACATCGAAGGTTTCGAATTAGTTGAGCGTGAAATGTTGGCATCCGATGGCAATACTGCGGCAGAAAAAGTGATTAATGGATGCGAGCGTATTTTAACGTTTTCAGAAACTCATGCGGCCCATTATCGACTAATTTTTGCTTCTAATTTGAAAGACTATACGCCATCAGATGAAGCTATCGAGGCAGGTGAAAAAGCCTTTATCACGCTAACTAAGCTTACCGCTGCGTTAATTAAAAAAGATCTGTCTGTTGAAGAAAAGCAAGATGTAGCTATGCAAGTATGGGCACTAAATCATGGTTATATTACGTTGAATCAGCACGAAATTAGCAACCGTATTACTTGGAACAATTGGAAAGAACGCGCACTTCAGGCCATTCGCTTGCACGTTTACGCCCTAGTCGCTACCCAGTAAAAAAGGGGTCAGAGTACATTTTAATAAAGTACTCTGACCCCATTTACTCTATTTGCTGGCTACTGCTTTTCTCACACGAGCACCATAATCGCTGTCGGCTAAATCGTATTGAACGAACATTGCCTCTTGAACGTCCTTAGTAGCTTGGCTTAGGCCGTCAGCAATGTTGTTTACCAGCTGTTGTTTTTGATCTTCACTCATAATGCGGTAAAGATCACCGGCCTGTGAGTAGTTATCTTCGTCACGGTTATCGTAAATATCTAACCATGCGTCTTGCTCTAGCGGCATAGGCGGCTCTTGAACCTCTGGTGCTTCAGCCGGCTCACCAACTCGCGCGCGATTATTTGGATAGAAGTTGGCTCCACTTCCTGCAAGTGCTGGGTTAATTCCCGCAAAGGCTCCATCTCTTTGATAATTGTGCACTGGACAACGCGGCGCGTTTACCGGTATTTGGTTGTAGTTTGCACCAATACGGTATCTGTGCGCATCTTGATATCCAATTAGTCGCGCTTGAAGCATTCTGTCTGGCGACGCACCAATACCCGGTACCAAATTGCTCGGCGCGAACGCGGCTTGCTCAGTTTCTGCAAAGTAGTTATCAACATTACGGTTTAACTCCAACTGCCCTACTTCAATTAATGGAAAGTCGCTGTGCGGCCACACCTTCGTTAGGTCAAACGGATTAATGTGGTAATTACGCGCTTCCTCTTCATTCATAATCTGCACATTTACGGTCCACGATGGAAATTCGCCGTTATCAATGCTTTCGACCAAGTCTTGCTGAGCGCCATAAGCAGGCATCTTTGCCGCTTCTTCGCTAGTTAGCGTTTTAATACCTTGGTTAGTTTTAAAGTGCCATTTCACCCAATAGCGTTCGCCTGCGTTATTCCAGAAACTCAACGTATGAGAGCTATAGCCATTCACATGGCGATATGAAAGTGGAATACCGCGATCAGACATCAAGATTGTCGATTGGTGTAATGACTGAGGGTTGTTCGCCCAAAACTCATACACGGCCTGCGGATCCGGCAAATTCGTACGCGGGTTTTTCTTTTGACTGTGAATGAAGTCAGGAAACTTGATGCCATCTCGTAAGAAGAATACCGGAGTATTATTTCCTACCATGTCCCAGTTTCCCTGTTCGGTATAAAACTTCACTGAGAAACCACGAGGATCACGGGCATAGTCACTTGAATCCTGACCACCACCTACGGTAGAAAAGCGCAAAAACACGCCGGTTTTTTGCCCCTCTTTTTGCAGAAAGTCTGCAATAGTGTAGTCAGATAAGCTCTTAGTTAGCGTAAAGGTGCCATATGCAGCACTGCCCCTTGCGTGAACTACACGCTCTGGAATTCGCTCGCGGTTGAAGTGCGCAAGCTTCTCAAACAAATAATGGTTGTCGAACGTAACCGGCCCGCGTGGCCCCGCTGTTCGACTCTGATTATCATTGGCAACGGGCGCACCATTGCTAGACGTTAGCGTAGTAGGTTTTATAGCTGCACCTGAAAATGGACACTTACTCATTGCGAATTCCTTCTGTTTATTTCTCACCGATTTTTAGTCTTACTAAAATTGGGTGTCAGTGTGTGATTAAAGAAATGGTGTTAATCACGCTTTTCGTTTAAACAGATAGTCGCTGATTTAATAAAACAATTAAAACGAACAAAATAGATAGTTATAATCGTAATTACTGAATCATTGTCCAAAATTGGTTTCATGCTTAGAATGCATTGATGTGGTGTTATCGAGACAACGAATACGCGAGGCTTTTTATGTCGCTGTATTTAATGTCAGGTAAGCGTTAAGCGGCGTCTCTCCTGTTATTAAGCCAGCACCAGAACGCTTTAAGGCCACAGTACATTTGTCTCTCTGCGTATTACTTTTTTGCAATGAAAGTCTAGCTTTGACCTTTGTCCGTAACTAAAGAGACAAACGTTTGTCTAATGCTAAGGGCTTGAGACATGGCAAAGCCACTCATCTTCATTACTGGTTTTTTAATGCTGTGCATTATCACTTTTGCGTCTTGGAAAACCTTTGAAGCATTAAGCCATTTCAACGATAAAAATAACGAGCTTTCTTTTATGGGCAGCTCAGGATGGCAGTGGCACAACAAATCACAGGGGCTTCAAATAAAACGAGTCGATGGCTATTTGCCTGCGCTGAGAAAAGTATCTAAGAGCAAAGAATATGCTTCGCTCATTACTATTACAGAAAGCGGCAGCTATCGCGGCTTTGTGTTTTTCGGCCAAGATTGTGAAGAAGGCGCTATTGTCTATGAGAAAGTAACTTACGCCGATACCAAATCACCACAAATTGAAGTGTTGCACTGCCTTCATGGAAAGCTGGTGTACATAAAAAATTGGCCGGCAGTACCCACTGAACGCTGGCGAGGTCGTGTGGGCAATTTTGAATTTAATGAAGCTTTGAATGAGTGGGATTTCACACCACTTCAAAAAGCCTATCTAAAGAGTGTTGCAGAGCTCATCTGAAAATTGGGGTCAGAGTACTTTTTTAAGCTACCGGGCCAGAGTAGGTTCTGACCCCGTTTTATGTTGATGCCTTTCGTTAGCCATTCTGATGCTAAAAAGGCGATTAACCAAAGTAATGTACTCTGACCCCAAATTAAATGTACTCTGACCCCATTATTTAGGCTTTGGTGAGTGCGTCGTCGATATCTTTTGCGCTGTGGCGGTTTTCTAACTGACCATCGTCACCCCAGGTCTTATTGACAATACGGCCACGTTTAACGCCTTCTCGCTGCTCTAGTTGCTTAGCCCAGCGGACTAAATTGGTGTACTCGTGCACTTGAAGGAAAGTGGCTGCATCGTACAGATTTCCGAGCACTAAATTACCGTACCACGGCCATATAGTCATGTCAGCGATACTGTACTCGCTACCTGCCATGAACTCATTGTTTGCTAAGTGCTTGTCTAGCACATCTAACTGACGCTTAGTTTCCATGGTAAAGCGGTTGATAGGATATTCCATTGGATATGGCGCATAGCTGTAGAAGTGCCCGAAACCACCGCCTAAGTAAGGCGCTGACCCCACCTGCCAGAACAGCCAGTTGAAACATTCCGCCTTTGCATGGGCGTCTTGCGGAATGAACTTACCGAATTTTTCCGCCAAGTAAACTAAGATTGACCCAGACTCGAATAGCTTGGTTTCTGGTGACGTTGTCGTGTCGACCATAGCAGGAATTTTACTATTCGGATTAACGTCAACAAACCCAGAAGAAAACTGATCGCCCTCACCAATGTTAATCAGCCAAGCGTCGTATTCTGCTTCGCTCACGCCAGCTGCCAACAACTCTTCAAGCATGATGGTAACTTTCTGACCATTAGGCGTAGCTAACGAGTATAGCTGCAAACCATGTTCACCATTAGGACGAGCCTTCTCATGGGTAGCGCCTGACACAGGACGATTAATGCTGGCCCACTTGTTGCCATCATCCTCAGCCTGAGTCCAAACTTCTGGTGGTGTGTAGTTACTTTCTGTCGACATAGCAATTCCTTTAAATGACTTTATCGTTAAGGTTAGTGCAATACATAGCTACTAAGAACAGCTTTTAAAGACTTATAGCTCAACGGTGTCGACTAATAAACGGCGATATACGTTTATTGACATAAAAAAGCCGCGCTTTAGCTTTATCCAGAGCGCGGCTTTATGAATAAAAGGCGAGCAGTCCGTTGCCCGCAAACTGGAACTATCGATAGTTGCTATAAAGCTTTATGCCAGCGATAACCGAGGCAGAATCGATAGCGTGTAAAAAGGATTAGCCGCGAATTACTTAACCTCGTAGTAGGCATCAATTAAGTCGGACTCATCCAGATAAGCAAACATTTCACTTTGCTCATCTACTAGGCTTTCTGAAACTGTACTAGCAGCCGTTTTAGCAGCCTTTTCATCTTGTGCTGCAACATCAACATTAGGTGCGTCGCAAGCTGAGAGTGTTGCAAGAGCGGCCATAACTAATGACGTAGAGAATGAGCGCTTAATAATTCGCGCGTAGAAAGGACTTACCTTGTTTTTTAACGTGGTCATCAATAACACCCCTTGCTCCTTGTTGTAACTATAAAGAGGTATATCAATCATTGTGCCAACAAAAAATAAACCATTAATAACAGTAGGTTAGGAGCTTATTAACGAGAATGCATATGAGCAACACATAGGAAATGTTGCGCATAGGCAACACCATATTACATTTGGTTGGAGTTCGGCCGCGAAATGGATGAAGTTCCAGCAGTGAGACGGTGGCTTACTTCAGCTTTTGGGTTGTAAGTCATGGTGAAAGCGTTGCTCACAAGTACAAAAAAAGCAGGCTAAGCCTGCTTTTTTATAACGTTAACGGATACTAGATGCTTACCCGCTTGTAAGGGCGGTACTCTGCTTTCCAGAAGTTACGCTCAATGCTGGCGCGCAATGCGTCGTCAGACATTTCAAGAGCAAGTCCCTGTTCCATCGCTACTCTACCCACCTCAAAAGCAATCTCTCTGCTAATTTCCGCAATGGCAGCAAGGGGTGGCAATAGTGAACCCTGACCCGTGTTGACTAATGGCGACGCTGAAGCAAGTGCGTTACTTGCAGCCATCAGCATTTCGTCACTAATAAGCTTCGCTTTAGATGCAACAACACCAAGGCCAATGCCTGGGAAGATGTAAGAGTTGTTGCATTGAGCGATAGGGAATATTTTGCCATCGTACTCTACAGGCTTGAACGGACTACCTGTAGCAATAATCACTTCACCTTCTGTCCATTCAATCACTTGCTCAGGACGCGCTTCAACTTGTCGTGAGGGGTTACTTAACGGGAAGATGATTGGCAGCTCACAGCCTTGCTTCATGGCACGGATAACTTGTTCAGTGAACAAGCCTGGCTGACCTGAAACACCAATAAGTACGTCTGGCTGCGCGCAGTGCATAACATCAAGTAGTGACGCATAATCTCCACTGAACGTCCAATCAGCCAAGTCAGCGTTTTTCTGCTGAAGCTTTTGTTGGAAGTCGCGTAGACCTTCCATGCCTTCGGTTACCAAACCAAAACGGTCAATCATGAACACTTGCTTACGTGCTTGCTCGTCAGTCAGGCCTTCAAATACCATTTGTTGAATGAGCATTTCAGCAATACCACAGCCTGCCGAACCCGCACCCACGAACACCACCTTCATGTCGCGTAGCTTTTGCTGCTTGGTTTTACATGCCGCCAAAATAGTACCAAGGGTAACGGCAGCAGTGCCTTGTATATCGTCGTTAAAACAACACACGTCGTTGCGATAGCGGTTTAATAACGGCATAGCATTTGGCTGCGCAAAATCTTCAAACTGAATCATTACATCAGGCCAGCGTCGCTTCACAGCATTAATGAACATATCAACGAATTCGTCGTATTCTTCCTGTCCAATACGCGGATGGCGCGCCCCCATATACATTGGGTCGTTTAGCAGCTTTTCGTTGTTAGTACCTACATCTAACATTACGGGCAATGTGTATGCTGGGCTAATTCCACCACACGCTGTGTAAAGCGATAGTTTACCGATAGGAATGCCCATTCCGCCAATACCTTGGTCTCCCAAGCCTAAGATGCGTTCACCGTCAGTCACAACAATCACTTTCACTTTGCGCTTCGTAGCATTGCGAACAATGTCATCAAGCTGGTGACGTTCTTCATACGACACAAACAAGCCACGCGAACTGCGATAGATATCTGAAAACTGCTCACATGCATCACCTACAGTAGGGGTGTAGATGATGGGCATCATCTCATCGATGTGCTTTTGAATTAGGCGGTAAAACAAGGTTTCGTTATTGTCTTGAATTGCGCGCAGATAAATATGCTTGTTTAGTGCTTCGTCAAAACTGCTGTATTGCATGTAAGCACGTTCAACCTGCTCTTCGATGGTTTCATACCTTGGTGGCACTAGACCCGTCAGGTTAAACGCCGCACGTTCCCGTGCAGTGAAGGCACTACCTTTATTCAGTAGGGGGGTTTCCAGCAATGAAGGGCCGGCATGAGGAATATAAAGATATCGTTGTGAATCTTCTGACATTGGTTTTCCGATAATGTGTTCAGGCAAATACATCACCTAAGCCTGAAGCGACACGCGTGCAACGTGCCTCTTAGTAATTAGAATATTTCTTCTGGCTCAGGCGCAGTAGTCGTATCCTGCGTGGCCGGATCCAACACTTCGTCATCGCGAACATAAGTCGTTGGCTCGGTTCCCTGCAGGAAATATTCGAATAGTGTCGTATGGTCTGTTCGTCTGGTCAACTTTCCACTGGTACGATCAATGCGAACACGCACTATATTCTCTGGTACGGGCATAGGCGTATGTGGTTTATTTTCTAGAGCATGTTGCATAAATCTGATCCACGCTGGTTCAGCAGCTTTAGCTCCATCTTCAATGCCGATCATGGCGTTGCCTATCCAGTTGAATTTCTCAGCATTCTTGTTAATGAGGTTTTGGTTTCGCGTAGCTCGCCCTAACTGGCGCCCCATGTTGTCGAAGCCTACCCATGTGGTGGCCACCAAATCTTTGTGGAAACCACTGAACCACGTGTCTCGCGAGTCATTCGTGGTTCCCGTTTTCCCAGCTATGTCAGTACGCTGAAGAATATTACGAGCACGCCAGCCGGTGCCTAACCAATAGGTTTTCTTGCTCCAATTTCCGTTTGCTCTCACAGCCGTTCGCATCATTTCTGCCACTAAGAAAGCGTTTTGAGCAGTAATAACCTGAGGCGCAATCACTTTTTCTGCAGCTTCGTCATCATCGACGTCGCCAAGTAAAATATCTTGATTTAGTTCAGCGGCAAGTAAGGCTTCAATATCGGCTTCTTCGTCTTCAGGTAGTATTTCTGGATCGCTTTGATTTTCACAACGATTGCACGCCCAAACTGGGTTTGCTTTCCAAAGCTCATCGCCGTTTTCATCAAGCACTTTGCTGATAAAATGAGGGTTTACTAAGTAGCCACCGTTCGCAATGACCGACATACCTCTTACTACTTCAAGCGGCGTATGTGAACTCGACCCAAGGGATACGGTTTCATCAAGTGGGATATCGTCTTTATTAAAACCAAAGCGTGTTAAGTAATCGGCCGTTTCTCTAAGACCAACACCACGCAATAGTCGAACCGATACCACGTTTTTCGATTTACCAAGGGCTTTACGCATTCTAATTGGGCCGTCGTACTCAGCTGGCGAGTTTTGCGGTCGCCAAGCTACACCCGTCGCCGCATTCCATTGGTTAATGGGAGCGTCATTGATGATGGATGCAAGGGTATAGCCACTGTCTAATGCAGCAGAATAAACGAAAGGCTTGATGTTCGAGCCCACTTGGCGCTTGGCCTGTGTTGCTCGGTTAAACTGGCTTTGATAAAAGCTGTAGCCACCAACAACCGCTTCAACCGCACCGTTTTTCGGATTAAGTGCGATAAACGCTCCGCTCACCTCAGGGATTTGCGAAATGCGCCACTGCCCTTCTTGCTGTCTGATATAAATGACCGCCCCTTCTTGAGTCACATCTGAAGCGGTTTTGGGATCACTACCCTGCCTAAAGTCTGTAATGTAGCGTCGGGCCCAATCTAGTCCATCCCACTCTACTGTTATTGTTTTGCCATCTACAGACAACACTTCTATCGACTGCTCATTTACTTTCGTAACAACCGATGGCAAAAGAGGTTTAATGTGAGGAATCTCTTCAAGCACGCGCATGATTGATTCGTTATCCCACTCTTCTCGTGTTGTCTTATCACTTATGTCATAGCTCAATGAAAGTTGTGGAATCGCGTCATCCTTTCCTTCTGGCTTAGGAATATTCCATAAGTAGCCAAGGGCGCCTTTATAGCCATGACGCTCATCATAGTCATGAAGATTTCGAACCACCGCTCGCTGAGCAGCTAATTGAAGATCTGACGTTGCAGTCGCAAAAACTTGATATCCGCCGGTTTCTGCTTCTTCTTTTCCATAAATCTCTACCATTTCGTTATAAATGGTGTCGGCCAAATAAGGCGCATCCACTTCAATTTCAGCACCGTGCTTCTTCGCTGAAACTGGCGCATTGGCAGCTTCATCGAACTGCGCTTTAGTGATGTACTCTTCGTCAAGCATACGAAGTAAGACCACTCGTCTGCGTTCGATAGAACGTTGCGGCCCGCTGATAGGGTTAAGCACTGATGGCGCTTTTGGAAGACCTGCAATAGTAGCAATTTGAGCTAAAGAGAGTTCGTTAAGCGGTTTGCCATAGTACACTTGGGCGGCCGCCCCAAAACCAAACGCTCTATGGCCCAATTCGATTTTGTTGAGGTACAGCTCAAGAATTTCCTGCTTAGAAAGCTCTTGCTCCATGTGCAGTGCTATAAAGATCTCTTTGATCTTTCTGATATAGGTTTTCTCCCGACTAAGGAAAAACCCTCGTGCTAGCTGCATGGTTAACGTACTTGCTCCCTGACGCTTTTCGCCAGTAAGGACTAAACTTACTGCAGCACGCATTATACCAATGGGGTCAATACCGTGGTGTTCGTAGAAGCGACTGTCTTCGGTAGCGAGTATGGCGTTAATTAATTCTTGCGGGACTTCCTCAAGTTTTACGGGGATCCGCCGTTTAACTCCATACTGTGAAATAAGTTTTCCGTCTTTGGTGTATATCTGCATGGGTGTTTGCAGGCGTACATCCTTAAGTACAGTAACACTTGGTAGGTCAGGTTTGATATAAAAGTAAATACCTACCAGTGCTGCAAAACCAAGAAGGCCTGATAGAAAACTAAATAAAATAAGTGGTTTGATGTACTTCACTGTAACGGATACCAAGACATTTTGTTGAAATGACGTATATTTTATACGTATGTGTTATCTCTAGAACCATACGCATAAGACTATTAGAGTAACATTGTACTTTAGAGCAACTACCTTTGAAACTGGACACTTGCACATGAAATCGCTGTTTAAGAAAAAGCTGCCGCCCATTGTGGGCTTAGATATAGGCACGCGTCAAATAAAAGCGGTGTGGTTAGAGCAATCGAAAGACGGGTTCGTCCTTCAAGGGTATGCCTGTGAGCCAATTAACAAAATCGCTTTCTCTGAGCGTGATATTAAAGATTATGAGTCAGTAAGCATTGCTCTCAAGAAAATTCGAAAGTCGCTAAAAACAAAATTAAAGCTGGCAAATGTTGCTGTGGCTGGTACGTCAGTGATCAGTAAAATCGTCTATATGGACCCAGAGCAAAGCGATTACGATTTAGAAAATCAAATTGAGATCGAAGCCGACAGTCTCATTCCCTATCCGCTTGAAGAAGTATATTTGGATTTTGAAGAAATGGGGCCAAGCACAACGCACACTGGAAAAGTAAATGTATTACTTACCGCTGCGCATAAAGATTTGGTAGACAGTCGCTTGCTGCTTGCAAGAGAAGCTAACTTTGAACCCAAAATTGTTGATATGGAAAATTATGCCATCGGCAATGCCATGGACTTTTTCCATACGCCTCATACCGAAGACATGCCACTTTGCTGTATTAATGTGGGCGCCTCGCTACTTCAAATATGCGTAATAAAAAACGGCGACGTCATCTACACCAAAGAGCACGCCTTTGGCTTAAATCAGCTAATTAACGATATTAGCGCCATTCATATGGTTGAGCGTGAAACCGCAGAGCGTCAGCTACTTGATGGCACGCTGTCTGGAAATTGGGTGGAAGATACGCTTCCTATATTTGCCGCTAACCTACAGCAAAATATCAACCGTGCATTACAAATGTATATGAGCACGCTACATGCAGAGCGCCCCACCAAAATACTGTTTAGCGGCGGTGCCGCTACTATTGAACCGTTAGTCGACATTTTAAAACAAGACTTAGGCCTAGAGGTTGATTGCTTCAATCCGTTTAGCAGCATGTCGATAAACCCTAAACTTGATGCCACGAGACTTAGCAAAATTGCACCACAGCTTGCGATTGCAGCAGGTCTAGCGAGCCGGAGCTTTACGCCATGGCACATGTAAATTTACTACCTTGGCGAGAGAAGCAGCGCCAACATCAAAAACAACAATACTTGGCAGGGCTACTTGCCGTTGCCGCCATTGTAGGATTGATTTTTTGGTTCATTGGTCAAGCTATCGACCAGCAAATCAGTAATCAAAACTCGCGTAATCAATACCTTGAACGGGAAATCGCGGTTTTAGATGCGCAAATTGCAGAGATAAAAAAGGTTAAAGATAGTAAAAATGCCATTGAGCAGCGCATGGCATTAATTGAGCAACTGCAAGCAAGTCGCAATGTGGCTCCTATAGTATTTGATGAACTTGCTAAACTCGTTCCTCCCGGTGTGGCCTTTGAGTCTATGACCAGAAGCAATAACCGTATTGAGATTGAAGGGACTAGTGATTCGAACAATCGTCTTTCCGACTTTATGCGCGCGCTGGACAACTCGAAAGTGTTCGTTGCCGCAGAGCTTTCTACCATTAAATCTGACAGCAGTGCAGCGAGAGCGATTAGCAACTTTACGCTTACGTTTTCGATAAACCCCAATGTTGCTCCCCTAGAAATAGAAAGTAGTGAGGCGCAATAACCATGAAGTTTGATGTTTCAAAACTAAAAGAACTCAACGAACTCGACTTTGAACAAATCGCTATTTGGCCAAACGAAGTTCGCATTGTTGTGGCGGCGTTTGTCGCAATATTGGTAGGTGCGTTGAGCTACTACATGCTAATAAGCCCCAAATTACCGATTAAAGATGCGGCTGAATTAAAAGAACAAGAACTAAAGTTACAGTTCGAAGCAAAGTACCGCATTGCGGCTAATTTAGAAGCTTACCAAGCCCAACTCGCGCAAATTAAAGAAGACTTCTCGTCTATGCTGAAAAGTCTTCCAACCAGCAACGAAACACCGGGTTTGCTTGACGATATCACTTACGTTGGTACCGCATCGGGCCTCACGTTTGAGTTGCTTAACTGGCAACAAGAAGTACCAAAAGAGTTTTATACCGAACTACCTATCGAAATGGAAGTAAGCGGTGGCTATCACAACTTTGGCGAATTCGTTTCCAAAGTAGCGGATTTACCTCGTATCGTTACGCTTCACGATTTTGACATAAAGCGTGAAGCAAATGGTCTGTCGCTGAAGCTGCAGGCGAAAACTTATCGTTCGGAAAACTCGACAGACATTGAAGGAGATGAACAATGATTCGTTCGTTTTTATCTCTTTTAATCATATTGTTAGTAACAGGCTGTTCACCTAAACTCGACGATCTGCATGCCTATACACAGAGCGTTAAAGAGCGTGCTCAGCCACAAATTGAACCGTATCCAGAATTCAAGACTCACCCACCTTTTAGCTATTCGGCAAGCGCTTTAAGAAGCCCGTTCGATCGCCCTAAGAACAACGCAGCTCCAGTAGCAAAAGCGCGGGTAGAAAACTGTTTACAGCCAAACTTCCAGCGCCCTAAAGAAGCATTGGAAGCCTATGGCGTGGACGCCCTCGCACTGACTGGCAACTTTGCCGTTAAAGGAGTGCAGTGGGCATTATTGAAAAGTAACGATGGCGTATTACATAAAGCTAAAGTAGGGAGTCGTATCGGCTTGTTTTATGGCAAAATTACGCAAATTAGCACCGACTCAATTACTATTGAACAGTTATTACCTGATGGTGCGGGCTGCTGGCAAAGGAAAACAACAACAATGACTACAGCATCGAAGGCGGGAGAGTAAGCATGGCCGAACGATACATATTTAACAAATCTCTGAATCGTAGAGTGCCTAGATGGTATTGGCTGGCTTTCGCTGTGGCTGCAATATTTTCATTAACCGTATTTGTTTCGCCAGTAAAAGCCCAAGAGCCTTTGTTAGTCGACCCTGATACTAAACGAAATGCATCAACCGTTACCACCACGGTCACAAACATCGACTTTACTCAAGCAGCTAACAATACCGCTGTAACACTGGTGAGTTTTGAGGGCCAAGCGCCAAAACTTCAGCTTATTGAGTCACAAGGAAAGGTATCCCTTACATTACCAAACACCAAGTTAGGCGAAGACCAATTAGTAGAACTTAATGTGACTGATTTCGGTACCTTGGTTTCTACCATCGAGACATTCGAAGATAAAGATGGCGCGCGAATTGAAGTTAATTATTCGGGCCCAGTTACGGTTAAAAATACGGTAAAAGACGGCGTAATTCGTATGGCGATAACGCCAATGGACAGCGCGCAGCAAGACGCCTTGGAAGCGGAAAAGAAATACACAGGCGACCCCATTTCACTCGATTTTCAAGATGTTCCTGTGAGACAAGTTTTACAAATTATTGCGCAGGTTAATGGGTTTAACTTAGTGACCACCGACACCGTAACAGGAAACGTGACGATAAGTTTGTCGGGTGTTCCGTGGGATCAAGCACTCGACATGATTTTGCGCGTTAAAGGTCTGGATAAACGCTTAGAGGGCAACATTTTGTTAATTGCACCGGCTGAAGAACTATCGGCTCGTGAAACCCAAGCCCTTCAATCTAAAAAGCAAGTTTCAGACTTAGCGCCTCTTCATACGGTTAATATTCCTGTTAACTATGCAAAAGCTGCTGCCCTGGCCACGATCTTAAAGTCGACAGAGGGCGGGATCTTATCTGAGCGAGGGGGTGTTACAGTAGACGAACGAACCAACACTTTACTTATTCGCGACACGTTAGCCTCTATTGATGAAGCAAGAAAAACCATCAATGCGTTAGATATTCCAGTGAAGCAAGTGCTGATTGAAAGCCGTATGGTTACTGTGCTTGACGATGTAGACGAGCAGCTTGGTGTTCGTTGGGGTTTCAGCGACCGTCAAGACGATAATGGTGTGTCGGGAAGCCTTGAGGGCGCAGACACCATTGCCGGCGGCATAGTGCCTAGCATTGATAATCGCCTTAATGTGAACCTGCCTGTGACCAGCGCCGCGGGTAGCATTGGCTTTCAAATTGCGAGCTTGGTTGATGGCACCATATTAGACCTTGAGCTTTCCGCACTAGAATCTGAAAACAAAGGCGAAATTATTGCGAGTCCTCGTATTACGGTTGCTAACCAGCATGAAGCTTACATTGAACAAGGTACGGAAATACCTTACGTACAAGCAACGTCTAGCGGTGCGACTTCAGTAGAGTTCAAAAAAGCCGTTTTGTCACTGAAAGTTACGCCACATATTACGCCTGATAATCGCATTATTTTGGATTTAGTTGTTACGCAAGATACCCGTGGCGAAACCGTTTCTACGTCTACTGGTGAGGCCGTAGCCATCGATACCCAAGAAATTAAAACGCAGGTATTGGTAGAAAACGGCGAAACCATCGTATTAGGTGGCATATTCCAACAAACCAGTTCTGATGGCGTGTCGAAAGTGCCTTTGTTTGGTGATTTGCCTGTCGTTGGTGCCCTTTTCAGAAACTCGTCACAACTTCAGCAAAAACGAGAACTACTTATCTTTGTGACACCCAAGATAGTCACTGAAAGACCATAATCCTCATTTTTAGCCTTCAAAAAAGCGCATTTTTGTGCGCTTTTTTGGTTTTCATCCTTTTTTTGTAACTAAATTTACAGGTATACGCTATTTGTTAGTAACAAAACTTGCAACGCCTTGCATGAAACTGAGATAATCCCCGCCTCGAAATTTAAGCGAGGTTTAAGGAGTGGTGCTTATTGGACACTAAATAGGCACGAGTCAATGGGTAGGCTGGTAAGGCAACAGTGCACTGCCCCTAACATGATTAAGTTGTGATATAAGCAAATATGGCTGAAAAACGTAATATCTTTTTAGTTGGCCCAATGGGTGCTGGCAAAAGTACCATCGGTAGACATCTGGCAGACGAACTTCACCTAGACTTTTTTGATTCGGATCAGGAAATTGAGCGCCGCACGGGTGCAGACATTGCCTGGATCTTCGACCTTGAAGGCGAAGACGGTTTCCGTAAACGCGAAGAAAACGTCATTAACGATTTGACAGATAAGCAAGGTATTGTACTTGCTACTGGCGGCGGTTCTATTGTAACTAAAGCTGTGCGTAATCGTTTATCTGCCCGCGGCATCGTTGTTTACCTACAAACGACAATCGATAAGCAAGTTGCCCGTACACAACGTGACAAACGTCGTCCTTTGCTACAAAACGAAGATCCAGAACAAGTACTTCGCGATCTTGCAGAAATGCGCAACCCGCTTTACGAAGAAGTTGCTGATTACATTGTTGATACAGACGACCAAAGTGCGCGTGCTGTAGCGAATCAGATTATCAGTAAAATTGGTTTATAAATTAAATATGTAATAGGAGGTGCTACGCCAATGTCAACCTTAACTGTGGAACTTGGAGAACGTAGCTATCCTATACAGATAGAGGCTGGGCTGCTTTCGCAACCTGGCCTTTTTAGTGCCTATATAAAAGGCCCACTTGCCGTCATTGTTACCAACGAAACTGTTGCCCCACTGTATTTAGAAACCGCTAAAGCGGCGTGTGGTAATGTTCAGGTTGAAACCATTATTTTGCCGGACGGCGAGCAACACAAAAATCTTGCCCAATTCGAAGTGGTTATGACACGCCTTCTTGAGCTAAACGCTGCAAGAGATACGACACTTATCGCACTTGGCGGTGGTGTAATTGGTGATCTTACTGGCTTTGTTGCGGCAACTTACCAACGCGGTGTGCCCTTCATTCAAGTTCCTACAACTTTGCTTTCTCAAGTCGACTCATCAGTAGGTGGAAAAACCGCGGTAAATCATCCTCTCGGCAAAAACATGATTGGCGCTTTTTACCAACCGGTTTATGTGGCCATTGATACTGATACCCTCGCTACATTACCCGCGAGAGAGTTTGCTGCTGGCATGGCAGAGGTCATCAAATACGGTATCATTTACGACGCTCCGTTTTTTGAATGGCTTGAAAGTAATGTAGATGCGCTTACGTCGCTTGATACTGAAATTCTTACCCAAGCTATTTCTCGCTGCTGCGAAATCAAAGCAGACGTGGTAGCAAAAGATGAACGTGAAGGTGGTTTACGCGCCATTCTTAACTTAGGCCACACGTTCGGTCACGCTATTGAAGCCGAGCAAGGCTACGGTAACTGGCTGCATGGCGAAGCGGTAGCCGCTGGTACTATAATTGCTTGTAAAGCTGCTGAAGCATTAACGTGGTTTGAAGCGTCAGAAACACGACGCGTATCGTCGCTATTTGAAGCATTTGCTTTACCGGTTGCAGGCCCAAATAGTATGACAAAGGATGACTACGTTAAGCATATGAAACGCGATAAAAAAGTGGAAGCTGGCAGTATTCGATTTGTACTTCCTCAAGGCATAGGCAAAGCGGTTGTTACCAAGGACGTCACGGACGCCATTCTTACTGACATCCTTTCTTAGTCATTAGCCCTCGCGACAACCAGGCAACGCGTCTATCTTGACTTCCCTACGTTAGTTGGAATCATAAAGAAATGCGTTGCAGGACAGTTTTTAAAGCAACGGTGAATAAGGGCAAACTCCCATGCAAAGTGAACTGCATGAACGTTTGGAATATTTGGTCAATTACTCTTCTCAGCTGATTTTTGTCAGTGGTGAGTCTATTGCTCAACAACAAAAGACCCTTGAAGCCTTTGTCTTCCAGCAACACGATGATACCGAGATTGCGTATTTAACTGCACAAGAAAATATGGAGCCCTCTGACTACCGTCGACAACTTTGTCGGCAGCTTCTTGGTCAAGTGGTGGGTAGCTTCGTTAGGCCTCTAAACGAACTACTTTCCGACCTAAATAGTCACGAAGGTCCAATTCTTATAGCCATCACCCAAGCCCACAATCTTCCTGATGCACTATTGCAAGAACTATGGGACTTGGTGTTGCAAAGTCGGTTCGCTGGTAACAAACAGCATTTAAATGTGCTTTTGTTCGCGAATAACGAATGGGCTGAGCGCGCCAAGCAGTGGCTTCCTGCAAAAAATACAGAAACCCCACTAATAATTAGCAGCCAGTCAGTCATTAGCGAACAGCCTAGCTTCGAGTCAGAGCTCGACAAAATGATTGCTTCACGTCGCGAGGCTTTTCAGGCTCATTTAGAAAATAGACAGCGTGAAAATACGCAAACTTTTATCAACCCGTTAAAGTCTAAGTGGTTTTATATCGCTGTTATATGCGTGTTCCTTGCTACGTTTTCTGGCCTTATTTACTGGCAATACGGTGATAAATTAGCATCGATTTTTGCGCCTATTAGTCAACCTTCGCCAGAACCTGAAAGAACGCAGGTTGAGCCCGGATCTGCTTATAACAAGCTTATAGGCAATGGTGAAACCGATGAAAGCGAAACAACAGCATCAAACTCAGCAACTCAAGCAACCAACCAAATAGGCAACGTAGAGCTTGTTTCCGCGCCCAATGATGATAGTGTAGACGTTGGTGGCTCGTTAATTGATGAATCGTCAGATAACGGTCCGTTGATTACCAATTGGGAAAATGCGGTTTCATCCTTACCTGAAGTTGCGCCATCTTCAGAACAGGCAGACAGTAACCAGTTTGAGAATGCCCCGATTGGAGATAATACCACTGATTCCAATGGTTCAGAGGTGGTTAGCAACGGTGCGCTACGTGATCAACAACCTGCTCAAGGTGCCAAATCAAACTCGGACGGCGTCAACGATAATGTAGCGCCAACCACAGTGGCCAGTGAATCGAGTCAAGAAGGCTGGATTGGGGAAAATGACTACGCTATACAGTTGTTAGCGATGAAAAGTGAGTCTGTTCTCAGTGAGTTCCTACGAGAAAACAATCTAACTGAGCAAACGCGAATTTATAAAACGACGCGCTATGGTGGCGACTGGTTTGTAGTAGTTAACAAGCAAATCTACACGTCGTTATCTCAAGCGCAACAAGCACGAACAAATTTACCCGAATATCCAGGTAAACAAAATGCTTTTATAAAGCGAGGAAACCAAATCCTCTCAGAGATGAGCAAAGCGCAAAATTAAGTCATTTCACAACCGTGTGGCTATAATATTTCCAGTAAATGAGCAAAATTCCGTTCTTGCGACACTTGTTGGTTGTCCGTTTTACTGATGAAAGTTACAATCTACCTTTAGTGTGGTGATATCTGATACTGATCAGCATAAAAGTATAAAGACGACCCTTTCCCTTGGAACGGCGGCGCACGGAAAAACCACCGTCTTCATTCCGTCTAGGTAGTAACGTTTAAGCATGATGCAGAAAAAAAACCGGGCTTTTTTAAAATGGGCCGGTGGCAAATACAGCTTGGTTGAGCATATTCAGGCCAGATTACCGCAAGCCAATAAACTCATTGAACCGTTTGTTGGTGCCGGATCTGTATTTCTGAATACGCAATACAAACGCTACCTGCTTAATGACATCAATCCTGATCTCATCAACTTATACAATTTCCTTAAAGCGCAGCCCGATGCACTGATTAACGATGCACGCGCGTTTTTTGATGGAAGTCGCAATGAAGAAAAGATGTACTATGACTTGCGCGAAGAGTTCAACGCAACGCAAGATGAATACTACCGAGCGATTCTTTTTCTTTATTTAAACCGACATGGGTACAACGGTTTATGCCGCTACAGCCTTCAAGGGCGTTTTAACGTACCTTTTGGCCGCTATAAAAAGCCGTACTTTCCAGAAGACGAGATGTTTGTGTTTTCGGAAAAATCGCAAAAAGCGACGTTTACTTGTCTTCCTTTTGAAAAGGTTTTTTCTAGAGCTAGGCGTGGCAATGTTATTTATTGTGACCCACCGTATGCTCCTATCAGCAAGACTGCAGCGTTTACCAGCTATGCGGCGCGAAGCTTCGGACAAGAATCTCAAGAGAAGCTGGCTGAGCTCGCCACCCGCGCGTCAAAAAAGCGAGGCATACCCGTCCTCATCTCAAATCACGATTTACCGCTAACTCGGTCGCTTTATCACGGGGCAGATTTCAGTATGCTGTCAGTTAAGCGTTCGATAAGTCAAAACGGTGCAAAGCGACAGCCTGTGGATGAAATTTTGGCTTATTTCCCTCCAGCTAACGTCGCACCAAAGCGAAACACTCGAAAAAAGAAGACGTTTCACCGCCCTTCAGTTTAGTGTGTGGTGCCTAAAAAACGTCTTATAGGTAGCGCATCGACCGCCTTACCCGCATACGATTTTAATGTGTATTCACGCAATTGCTATGCGCTATAGCCCGTATACCATTTAACGAACATAAAAAGCGTAACAACAAACAGCACGACCAAGATTACGCCAATGACGGCGAAACTGATAAAAGTGCCTTTAGTAAAGTCACGTTCGTAGTTTTTATGGCTCTGAACACCAAATAGACTAGCAACTACACTACCTAGAACTGACCAAAAACCAGTACCAGACTGCATAATTTTCCCCTAAGTGTCGTTAGCAGGTGAGGTGAAATCTCGATTACCTTCGTCGCTGTGCATCAACTCAAGTAGGTCTAAAAAGTGGAATTGGAAAGATGATGATTTCCCCGCTATCCATGACAGCCAACTGACTTCCTCAACACCCTCTTGATGACGGGCACATTGGTTTTGAATATGGCTTGCGGGCAACTTGGGGTTGAACTCCGTAACGGGTTGGAATTCGCATACTGACGAGTGTGAATTTGGCGTACTTGTGACCGCAACGCTAACAAGCGCTACCGCTCCACAAATCGCAAAAAATGGAAGAACCTTCATCCTGAATACTCCTTACACTCGTTTAAAAATTAATCTCATTATAATCAAAAGCAGGTTACGAACAAGTTAAAAATGCGTTGCTTGTAAGAAATGAAAAGCCTAACGAAAACACATTAGGCTTTTAGTACTCAACGTTTAATTTAAGAGGCCTATCCTTAGGCCTCTTAACTTAACTTTTAAAGTTCGAAATCTACTGAGTAAGCTACAGTGAATTTCAACTCGTCGTTATCTAGTGCGTCAGCACCAACATCATCTAAGTTCGTTCCAGTTACAGCAAAGCTGAAACCATCTTTCGCAATGCTTACGCCGTAGTCTGCATAGCTGTCAGTCTCACCGTCGCCAAAGTTGAAAGCTTCAACAAAGTCACCGCTGTGATAACCAGCATGTAGAGTCAACTCAGTGCCATTCAAAATTTCTGTGGTGTAATCAAAAGATGCGTAGTAAGCCTGGCCAAAGCCGAAATCTTGGCCTTCTGCTTCGTCAGCTTCGGTGTGCGCAAGTAGATAAACTGTTACGCTTACTCCACCCATGCCTACTGAACCGTAGATCTCTGCGAAATCGAATTCAGCTTCTGCGTCATAGTTGTAGTATAGGTAGCCGAAGTCATATGCAATGCCGTCAGACTCGCCTGAGTATCCGAAATATACGTCATGCTCGTAAGAATAAATATCATCTGATGCATAGCTTACGTTCGACGCCCATGTACCCGCATAAAAACCACTTTCATGCGCGTAATCGATACCACCCTGTACTGCGGCTTCGTTAACGGTTTGTGTTAAACCACGCCAAATATAGTTACTGGTTGCACTAGCGTTAGCAGTGAATGAACCTTCTGCATAGCTAGGCATGGCTGTTAACAGACACGCTGAAGAAATAGCAGCGGCAAGTATTGTTCTTTTTGTAGATGTTTTCATGTGTGTTCTCCAGTCAAATTCAAACTTGTTGTAATTCGTTTTTTCTGTCTGTGTTTTCTTTTTTGGACTGGATAACGCAAAGTTGATGCCCATTTATGGTTCACCAAAAAAACTCGCAAAAAATAAATTAACCAATTGAAATTTAAAATATAATTTCAATTAAAAAAATCACCCGCTGTCACCGAAACAAAAAAACGCTGCATAAAAATGCACCAACATAACGCGCGCTCACCAAAATTGGGCAACGCTCTGACAAAGTCCGTTTATCTTAAATTTCCGTGAAATTAACGCTGATTAACCCTTTGCATAGTAAAGAAGCACGGATTTGGGTAAACTTTCGCAAAGGTGAAACGTAAGTGGCAACGCACCTTGTTGTTTTTAGAATGAAAGGACATGCAATGAAACCATTCCTAATTGCTCCATCAATACTATCGGCCGATTTCGCTCGACTTGGCGAAGACGTAGAAAAGGTATTAGAGGCTGGCGCTGATGTGGTGCATTTCGATGTAATGGATAACCACTATGTACCCAATCTTACGTTTGGGCCAATGATTTGCGAGGCGTTAAGAAACTACGGCATTACAGCTCCCATTGATGTGCACCTAATGGTGAAGCCCGTCGATGACTTAATTGGAAAATTCGCGAATGCAGGGGCCAGCTATATTAGTTTTCACCCAGAAGCGTCTGAGCACATAGACCGCTCTCTACAGCTTATTATCGATGCAGGTTGCAAGCCGGGGCTCGTATTTAACCCAGCAACGCCACTACATTACCTTGACCACGTCATGGACAAACTGCACCACATTCTTATTATGTCGGTTAACCCAGGGTTTGGTGGTCAAAAGTTTATTCCTAGCACCTTAGATAAAGTGCGCGCGGTGAAACAGCGTGTATTAGAAAGCGGCTACGATATTCGAATTGAAATTGACGGTGGCGTAAAAGTCGATAACATTCGCGAAATAGCGGAAGCGGGCGCGGATATGTTTGTGGCTGGTTCGGCTATTTTTTCTCAACCCAACTACAGCGATGTCATTGAGCAAATGCGCAATGAACTAGCGTCACTGTCTAAAGCATAATTTTTGAAGCTTTATTTTCTCAAGCTTTATTTTCACAGTATTTAACGTATTACAGGTAAAAAGAAATGAGTAATAAACCCGTTGTATTAAGTGGCTGTCAGCCTTCAGGACAACTTACCCTTGGCAATTACATGGGTGCACTTAAACAGTGGGTTTCCATGCAAGACGACCACGACTGCTTATATATGATAGTGGATTTGCATGCTATTACTGTACGACAAGACCCTAAGCAGCTTGCTGAAGCTTGTCTAGACGGCCTTTCTCTTTACCTTGCTTGCGGTATTGATCCACAAAAAAGTACTCTGTTTTTGCAATCCCATGTGCCTGAACATGCACAGCTATCTTGGGTATTGAATTGTTACGCCCAAATGGGTGAGCTTAATCGCATGACTCAATTCAAAGATAAGTCTGCGAAGAACGAAAATAACATTAATGTAGGCTTATACAGCTACCCTGTACTCCAAGCAGCAGATATTTTGCTATACCAAGCAGATAAAGTACCGGTAGGTGAAGATCAGAAGCAGCACCTTGAATTGACTCGTGACATTGCTACACGTGTTAACAATCTATACGGCGATGTATTTCGTCTACCTGACCCGTATATCCCAGACTTTGGCGCTCGCATCATGAGCCTTCAAGAGCCTGAAAAGAAGATGTCTAAGTCTGACAACAACCCGAATAACTTCATCGGCTTATTAGAAGATCCTAAGAAGTTGGCCAAGAAAATCAAACGTGCCGTGACCGACTCTGACGAGCAAGCTAATATCTACTTTAACCCAACTGAAAAACCAGGCGTGTCTAACTTACTGACCCTACTTTCACTTGCGACGGGTAAATCAATTAAAGAGCTTGAGCCTGAATATACTGACAAAATGTATGGCCACCTTAAAGGTGATGTTGCAGACGCTGTGGTTGCTCTACTTGAACCCATTCAGGCCCGCTATGCTGAAATTCGCGCAGACAGAGCATATCTTGACGACGTAATGCGTCAGGGTGCTGAGAAAGCGTCAGCGCGAGCGGCTGAAACTTTGGCTAAGGTATACAAAGCAGTCGGCTTTATTCCAAAGCCATAACAGCCGAATTCCAACATCTTGCTACACGCCATGAAGGGTTCATTTAATCCTTCATGGCTAAAACCTTCGCAACTTAGAAATACCAAGGACTAGCACTGCTGTGTTGCTGTTAATTGATAACTTCGATTCGTTCACTCATAACCTCGCTCGGTATTTCACTGAGCTCAGCGTCGACGTTGAAGTGGTGCGAAATAACGCACTGACCTTAGACGACATATCTCGCTTAGCGCCTTCACAGTTAGTTATTTCACCGGGACCATGCACGCCTAACGAAGCGGGCATCAGCTTATCTGCGATTGAACATTTTGCAGGCAAGATTCCTATTTTAGGTGTATGCCTGGGTCATCAAGCTATAGGTCAAGTGTTTGGTGCCAAGGTAGTAGGTGCACAAGAGATTAAGCATGGAAAAATTTCACCCCTAACACACCGCAACAGTGGCCTGTTCAAAGGCTTACCTAACCCGTTTAACGTGACGCGCTACCACTCATTGGTTTTAGATCCCGCATCGCTACCTGCCTCACTGAGTGTTGATGCATGGTGTGAAACCGCAAAGGGCACAAAGGAAATCATGGCAATTTCCCATAACCATCATCCTATTTGGGGCGTGCAGTACCACCCCGAGTCACTGCTTACCGAACACGGTCATAGCGTACTGGATGCATTTCTTCAGTTTAAATCAATTTAAGTATACGAGTTTGATGCCGATACGCTTTTATAGCGTAAAAGGTTACGCTTGAAGGCCAGAATTACTCGCAATTCACTGATTTTTCGTTTAACTTTTCATAATTCGTTTTAGCCAATGCGCTGAATAAAGATTATACGAAGCATCGCACACGCAATATCAACAGTTGCAGGGTAAATAAGGCTTGCTTTCAAGCAGTAGCTACCATTTTTATCATTACCGTAGCGAAAGTAATAAAGGCCCCTGATGTACGATAATATTGCCGTTCACCAAAAAGTTATGAGCAGGAGTGCTTTTAATATGACAATGGGGGCAACCACACCGCCCACGATAGATGATCGTTTTGAAAATATGATCATATCGCCAGAGCGAGTGCTGGAAATGCTAGGAAGGCGCAAGGTGGGAGAAGTAAGCTTCGAGCAATCGGAGCAAGGTGATGCGCGCAGGCTGCTACTGCACGTTGAAAAAGTGGCGATTGAAAACAAGCGCCTTCAAGAGAAAACCGAAGCGTCATACCTTGAATCAGTGAGTCACCATCTTCACGAGATCCTTCTAGGTGAATTAACAGAGCAGCTAAGCTATACCGACGAGCTCGTTCAAAACGTACTTAACTTGCCCGAAAATATCGGCGAGCTTCTTGATGCACTTTCCGTGAAAGCATGCTCGGTTTCGAAACTAGAGCCAATTGCCGCAACCATGCCATGGCTTTATGATGAACTGATCGTTGTGGTGAATACTCCACAATTTAGACGCAAAGACTCCCGTGGGCGTATCATTGTTGTAGAGACACTGCGCACAGCATTGAGCTTTTTGGGTATTGAAAACCTACGCACATTGATACCGTCGCTCATCTTAAAGCGTGCTATGCCTCAGATTACCGACCCTTACCCGCTAATTAAACAAAAGCTTACGCCTTATACGACTGGCGTTGCCATAACGGCGAAACGCCTTGCAGCGCTTACGGATCTAAACAAAAACCAGGCTTATACCCTTGCGATGCTTAGTAATTTGGGGCGTTGTGTCGTAACAAGACTTTACTTCAAACTGTTCGATAAAATTCAGCTACATCTGTTGCAAGAATGCCAGAAAGACAAAGAGCAAAAGCGACATGAAGCGCTACTCAAAGTGGCTCCTTCAGCCAACCACCTTATTGCACTACAGCAAGAATTCGCAGATGCAATCAGCGCGGATATTCTGGAGTGGATGCATTTAATGCGCTTGCCTATTGCAGAACCTATGCGAGCGTGTGCCGATAAAGTACCCGCACAGCCTAAAACACTCAGTAAGGTACTTCATCAAGCCCGAACCTACACACAAATTCGGATGTTACATCAGTTAAAGCTTGTTGAAATGAAAGAAGTAAAGCCGCTTTTCATGGAGCAACGCTACCCTGCAGGTGCACTCGAAAAACTCAAAACCATTGATATTTTCACCCTTCCTTTGGTGAAAAACGAAGAGAATCATTAATTTTTTAGTGGATATTCATGCACTCGTTATGCACCTTTTTCATTTCATGTGCATGATGCCCCAAATTATTGACGGTTGCTCAATGCCTTGCCCGTTTTTAGCGACATTAAACAGGTAAGGCTTCCAGTCCTATCCCCCCTTTTTTATTGCCTCACAGTGCATTAAAACCCGTATGCAGCCCTTTTCTCAGCGCAAAAATTGATTATTACTAATTGATATAGCCCAGTAGTTAATAGTTATTCACTTTTCCTGCAAATTAAGCCACAGTCCTTATAAATAAAGGGCTGCAGCCCTTTGCATAGAAGACAAATGTTAAAAAAAATGGCATACTGTTGAACAAATCCGATTAGTTTTTACGCGCCCAATTAACGCTTATCGACCAAAGTAGTACTAAAATGTGCTCATAGATTCGATAAGCCAAATCACACAGTGTGATTGGCGCCCAACGCAGAGGTAACAAAGATGAACGTAACTCGCGCTACATTTGATGATGTAATGGTTCCTAACTATAACCCAGCAGGTATGGTACCTGTTCGAGGTGAAGGTTCACGCGTATGGGATCAAGATGGAGCTGAGTACATCGACTTTGCAGGCGGTATTGCAGTTAACGTTTTAGGTCACTGTCACCCAGAGCTTGTGAAAGCTCTTAATGAACAAGGCAGCAAGCTTTGGCACTTAAGCAACGTTTTCACTAACGAGCCAGCCCTTCGTTTAGCTAAAAAGCTAAATGACGCAACGTTTTCAGATAGAGTTTACTTCGCAAACTCAGGCGCAGAAGCGAACGAAGCAGCATTGAAGCTAGCTCGTCGCTGGGCGCTGGACAAGCACGGTGAAGACAAAAACCAAATCATCGCTTTCAACAAAGGTTTCCACGGCCGTACCTTCTTTACCGTAACAGTAGGTGGTCAAGCTGCTTACTCTGACGGTTTTGGTCCTAAGCCAGGCGCTGTTGACCACTGTGACTACAACGATTTAGCTGCCTTTGAAGCGCTAATTTCTGACAAAACCTGCGCGGTAATGATGGAACCGCTTCAGGGTGAAGGCGGTATTATTCCACCTGATGTAGATTTCGTAAAAGGCGTTCGCGAGCTTTGTGACAAGCACAACGCATTACTTATTTTTGACGAAGTTCAGTCGGGTGTTGGTCGTACTGGTCACCTTTATGCCTACATGGGTCTTGGCGTAACACCTGATATCCTAACTACCGCAAAATCTCTTGGTGGCGGCTTTCCAATTGGTGCCATGCTTACCACAGCAGACATCGCTGCACACCTTAAGCCAGGTACCCACGGTAGTACTTACGGTGGTAACCCACTAGCCTGTGCTGTTGCGGAAAAAGCGTTAGATATCGTGAACCAGCCAGAAGTGCTTGAAGGTGTACTTAAGAAAGAAGCCCTATTCCGTGAACTACTAGGTGCTATCAATGAAAAGTACAACGTATTTGAAGAAGTACGTGGTCAAGGCATGCTGTTAGGTTGTGCGTTAAATGAGAAATATCAGGGCCGTGCACGTGACTTCATGATGGCTGCAACGAAAGAGAACCTTATGTGTCTTGTTGCTGGCATGAACGTTATTCGTTTTGCACCTTCACTGGTTATTCCTGATGAAGACATCAAAGAAGGTCTTGCACGTTTTGAACGCGCCGTTGCTGCCGTTGTAAACGCCGAATAATTACAACACGAGTAGCGAACATGAATATCATTCGCCCTATCACGAAGGCCGACTATAACGCGCTTAAAGAAATCGCCGTTGAATCAGGTATTGGCTTTACGTCTTTACCTGTCAACGACGAGTTGCTGCAGCGTAAAATTGATCGTGCAGAAACTGCGTTTAACAAACTAAACGTAACCGAACCTGGCGATGAGTCATACTTGTTTGTAATGGAAGATACCACTACCGGACAGGTAGTGGGAACAACAGGTATTGAAGCGGCTGTTGGTATAGACGATGCGTTCTATCATTACCACCTAAGCAAAGTAGTGCACGCCTCGCGCGAGCTTAACATTCACAACACGGTAGACATTCTAACGTTTTGTAATGACTACACCGGTGTTACTGAAATATGTACGCTGTTTCTTCGCGAACAAGCCCGCGGCGGCATAAACGGCCGCTTCCTTTCAAAGGTTCGATTCTTGTTCATGATGGAGCACCGTGAACGCTTCTCAGAGACAGTTATTGCTGAAATGCGCGGTGTGAGTGACGAAGAAGGACGCTCACCGTTTTGGGAGTGGTTGGAAACCCATTTCTTCTCTATGGATTTTCCTACTGCCGACTACTTAACTGGCATTGGTAATAAAGTGTTTATTGCTGAACTTATGCCGAAGTACCCGATATACGTAAATCTGCTTAGCAAAGAAGCGCAGGAAGTCATTGGCGAAGTCCATGACAAAACACGCCCTGCTCTTCAGCTTCTTGAAGAAGAAGGCTTTTCTTGCCGCGGCTACGTAGACATTTTCGACGCAGGCCCGACGGTAGAAGCAAACTTAAGCCACATCCGCACGGCTCAGTCGAGTTTAAAACTGCCTGTAGTAATTGACGATAGCGCTGCTGCCCAAGGGCAAACGCACTACATCATTAATACATCAGTATCTGATTTTCGTGCAGTTGCCACCGAGATGACGGTAAGCGAAGAAAAGCAAGTTGCCGTGCTATCTCGCCAAGCCGCTGCTGCATTGAATGTCAAAGAGGGAGAGCACGTACGCTTCGCCCCCGTTACATTCAGAGATTAAAAGGACACCCACTATGCTACATACACATTTTATCAACGGTGAATGGGTTGCCGGACAAGGTCATGACTTAGCGTCAATTGACCCTGCAAAAAACGAAGTGATTTGGGAAGGTAAGTCTGCGACAGCCTCTCAAATTGATGACGCAATTAACGCTGCTCGTGCTGCACTTCCAGCATGGAGCATGAAAACCGTTGAAGAGCGTCTTGAAATTATTAAGGTTTATGGCACTAAGCTAGAAGAAGCTAAAGCGCACCTTGCCAAAGTTATGGCTAAAGAAACGGGCAAGCCAGAGTGGGAAACTGCCACTGAAGTTGGTGCCATGATGGGCAAAATTGGTATTTCTGAAAAAGCCTATTTCGAACGCACGGGTAACGTTGAAAACCCAATGCCTGTAGGTAAAGCCTTCATTCGACACAAGCCTCACGGCGTTGTTGCTGTATTTGGCCCATACAACTTCCCTGGCCACCTGCCAAACGGACACATTGTTCCAGCCCTTATTGCAGGTAACACAATTGTGTTTAAACCAAGCGATTTGACGCCTATGGTTGCACAAGAAATGGTGAAGTTATGGGATGCTGCTGGCCTCCCAGCGGGTGTACTCAACTTAGTACAGGGTGAAGTTGAAACAGGTAAGGCTTTGGCGTCGCATAACGATATCGATGGTCTTTTCTTTACGGGTAGCTCACGCACAGGAAAAATCTTGCACGAGCAGTTCGCAGGTCACCCAGGTAAAATTTTGGCTCTTGAAATGGGTGGTAACAACCCTCTCATCGTTAAGGATGTGGCTGATGTTGATGCTGCCGTACATGACATCGTTCAATCTGCTTTCATTACGTCCGGTCAGCGCTGTACGTGTGCACGTCGCCTATTTTTACCAGCCGATGCACAAGGTGATGCAATTCTTGCTCGCTTAATCGAAGTGACCAAAAATATTAAAGTGGGTGATTATGACGCTGAAGATCAGCCATTTATGGGCGCAATGATCTCAAGCAATGCCGCTGCTCTTATGGTGAAAGCACAGCGAGAACTTGAAAACCTTGGCGGTAAAGTATTAGTTCGCCTTGAACAAAAAGACGAAAACAAAGGTTTTGCTACTCCTGGCATTATTGATGTTACTGACATGCTTGCCTCACTGCCGGACGAAGAACACTTCGGTCCACTGCTTAAAGTGATCCGTTACAGCGATTTCGACGCTGCGATTGAAGAAGCTAATAACACTAGCTTTGGCTTGTCAGCAGGTCTTCTTGGCGACAACGAAGAAGATTATCGCTATTTCTTCGCACGCATTCGCGCGGGCATCGTAAACTGGAATAGACCTATCACGGGTGCTAGTAGTGCTGCGCCGTTTGGTGGTGTGGGCGACAGTGGTAACCACAGAGCAAGCGCGTTTTACGCAGCCGACTACTGTGCATACCCAGTTGCATCAGTTGAACTTGATAAAGTCACTATGCCAGGCAAATTAAGCCCTGGTTTGTCGATGTAACTTAAGTTTTTCACGTTATAAAAAGGCCGATGCAACTTTTGTGTCGGCCAGTTTAGTACCAACCCTATACGAACTATTCGTTTTAAAATAGTCAACGACAGAAAGGACCCTACTACCATGCATAGCAACATTGATACGTTGTTTAGCAACATGTGGGACGATTACGTGACCATCACCCCCTCTGCGCATAAAATTCATGCTCTGTTAGCGGGTGAAGAAAACACGAACGACATCGTTAACGATCATGTAGCTTTTCGAACTTTTGCTCTAGACAAAACTCGCTTAGATAAGCTTGCAGCACACTTCCTAGCATTGGGTTATGAAGCTAAGGGCGACTATGACTTCGAAGCGAAAAAGCTTACTGCGAAGCACTTTGAGCACCCTGACGATACTAAACCAAAAGTATTCATTAGTGAGCTTCGTGTAAACGAGCTTTCTGAGACAGCTCAAACAATTATTAAAAAGCTTGTAGATCAAATGCCTGAATCTGTTGTGGATGCAGACAACTTTTTGTATTCGGGTAAACACTGGGACGTGTCGAAAGCAGAGTACGACACACTGCTTAACGAATCAGAATACGCTGCGTGGATGGCCGCGTGGGGATTCCGCGCAAATCACTTTACTGTAAGTGTGAACCACTTAACTCGTACTAACGAACTTACTGACGTAAATACGCTGCTTAAAGAAGCAGGTTTCGTGCTTAATACTTCTGGCGGCGAAATTAAAGGCGGCCCAGACGTATTTTTAGCGCAATCGTCAACCATGGCTGACCGTGCTGACGTGGCGTTCAGCGACGAAACTGTGGCCATTCCAAGCTGCTTCTATGAGTTCGCACAACGCTATGAGATGCCTGATGGCAAGCTTTACAAAGGCTTTGTTGCCGCATCGGCAGATAAAATCTTTGAAAGCACCAATGCTAAATAGTTCTGGCGTTTAGTTTTAAAAAAAGCCCGTAAGGGCTTT